>NZ_JAOTGI010000016.1:0-43008 GCF_044427255.1 Streptococcus sp. 2021WUSS126
GTAAAATGAAACATATAAGACCTCCAATTGAGTGTGGTAATTCCTGTTAGAAGTTGATTGTTTTTTTATTCTAGTGTACAGGTAAATCCACGAATTCTCAACTGGGGGTCTTTACATATTGTCTATAAAAATGATGGACTCCTCATGAAAACGTATTATTGAGTTTTTAAAGGTAAATACTAACTATTATTGTTAGATTGTGTTATACTTGGTAAGTTGCAAATCCAATATCAGTGGTTCGACCCTGATATCTTGTTACAAAAAAAGTTAGATAAGGTAGCTTCGCACTGCCTTGTAAAAGAAAGGAAATGCGTTAGGAAACTAGTTCGGGAAGAGCATTCGAACCCGTGCTAAAAACTTCGTGAAAAAGATAGACTTCCTAGTGTGTTGTCACACTGCGTCAGTCTCCTATTTTCACCTTGTTTTCTTAACGCACTTGGTATCATAATTGAAATTTACTGAATTAAATCTGTCAGAAGACATTTTGCTTGCCGTTGAGAAGGCTGGTTTTGAAACGCCGTCACCTATCCAGGAGCAGACAATTCCGCTTGCTCTGGAAGGAAAAGATGTGATTGGTCAAGCCCAAACGGGTACAGGAAAAACTGCAGCCTTTGGTCTGCCAACCCTCAACAAAATTGACACCAACAATCAAGCTGTACAAGCCCTGATTATTGCCCCAACGCGTGAGTTGGCGGTGCAGAGTCAGGAAGAGCTTTTCAAATTTGGTCGTGAAAAGGGTGTGAAAGTCCGCTCTGTTTACGGTGGCTCAAGCATTGAAAAACAAATCAAGGCTCTTCGCTCAGGTGCCCACATTGTTGTTGGTACGCCAGGGCGTTTGTTGGATCTAATCAAACGCAAGGCCCTCAAACTTGACGGCGTTGAAACCCTCATTCTTGACGAGGCTGATGAAATGCTCAACATGGGCTTCTTGGACGATATTGAAGCGATTATTGAGCGTGTTCCTGAAAGTCGCCAGACCCTTCTATTTTCTGCGACCATGCCAGAGCCAATCAAACGTATTGGTGTCAAATTCATGAAAGAGCCTGAGCACGTTAAGATTGCGGCTAAGGAATTGACCAATGTGAACGTGGACCAATACTATGTCCGTGTCAAAGAACATGAAAAATTTGACACCATGACACGCCTCATGGACGTTGACCAGCCTGAATTGTCTATCGTCTTCGGTCGTACTAAGCGCCGTGTCGATGAATTGACTCGTGGTTTGAAACTGCGTGGCTTCCGTGCAGAAGGTATTCACGGAGATTTGGACCAGAACAAACGTCTACGTGTTATTCGTGACTTTAAAAACGATCAGATTGATGTCCTTGTTGCGACGGACGTTGCGGCGCGTGGATTGGATATTTCAGGTGTAACGCATGTCTATAACTACGATATTCCACAGGACCCAGAAAGCTATGTTCACCGTATCGGTCGTACAGGTCGTGCGGGTCAATCAGGTCAGTCCATTACCTTTGTTTCGCCAAACGAAATGGGCTACTTAGCAATCATCGAAGATTTGACCAAGAAACGTATGAAAGGTCTCAAGCCTGCAACTGCTCAGGAAGCATTTGAAGCCAAGAAGAAAGTTGCTTTGAAAAAGATTGAGCGCGAAATGGCGGATGAAACTATCCGTAGCAATTTCGATAAGTTCAAGAAAGATGCTATTCAGTTAGCTGCTGAATTTACCCCTGAAGAGTTAGCGCTTTATGTATTGACCTTGACTGTTCAGGATCCAGAAAGCCTGCCAGAGGTAGAAATTGCACGTGAAAAACCACTGCCATTCAAGTTTGCACCTGGTCAAGCCAAGGGTAAAGGTGGCCGTGGTGGTCGCGACCGTGATCGTGGTGGCCGTCGTGACGGTGACCGCAACCGAGACCGTGGAGGACGCCGTGGCGACCGCAATGACCGCAACCGTCGTGATGACAAGTTCAAGCGTGACAACCGCCGTCAGGACAACAAAAAACCACATCAACGCACATCAAGTGAAAAGAAAACAGGCTTTGTTATCCGCAATAAAGGGGAGAGATAAGCAGTATTTGACAGACCATAAAGAGTGGTCTGTTTTTTTGAAATCTATTTAGAAAATAATCGAAATAGTTCTTGACAAACAATAAAAACAGAGTATAATTCTATTTAGAAATATTTCTAAATAGATGAGCAAGGAGGCTTATTATGGGATTGTCTGAAACATTGAAGGCAATTTCTGCTCCTATTCGTAGGCAAATTCTAGATAGTCTTAAGTTGGGGCCGAAGTCTGCTGGGGAAATTGTAGAACAATTTCATTTAACAGGAGCAACAGTTTCTCATCATTTATCCACTTTGAAAAAAGCTGGATTAATTTTGGAGGAAAAGCAAAAAAATTTTATTTATTATCGTCTAAATTACACGGTTTTTGAAGAAGTCTTGGTTTGGATTGCAAGTTTAGGAGGGCAACAAGATGAAGAAAATTGACATAAAAACCTTATTAGCAACTTCGAGTATATTTCTACTGATTGCTGTATTGATGATTTGTTACTATGGAGCATTGCCAGACACCATGGTGACACATTTTGGCGTAAATGGTAAGCCAAATGGCTCTATGTCCAAGTATATGGTGACAATTTTGACACCGCTACTATTCTTTTGTGTTCACCTATACATTTGTGTACTTTATGATGTGAAAGGGATAGGAAAAACACCAGTCATTCGAGTGGTCAAATGGCTTTTTCCGTTGCTGGCTCTCATCATTCAACTTGCTTTGCTCAGGTTTTACTTGGGAGGAGAACTGGATTATCGGAGGCTTGTCATTGGACTGCTAGCTATCGGCTATATGGTAATAGGGAATTATTTACCGAAGGAAGAATTGGATAGCAAGACCAATGAAATAGAAAGAAGGGGAAGAAAGCAGGCAGGCTATCTCTTCATCATTGGTGGGCTATTGCTACTAGTTAGTCTGTTAGGCTCACCAACCCTATCTATCCTTGTACTGATTTTGTTTGGTATATCTGTCATAACCTTGAGTCTCTATTATTTTTATCGTCGTTACAAAACCGCTTCATAATTGGAGCGGTTTTTGTTATACTAGAAGTAGCAAAACAGAAGGAAAGTCCATGGGTGTTTTAACAATGGATAGAGCCTTTGTATTCTAAAAAACAATACAAAGGAGAAGACATGATTACTTACAAACAAGATCCTCAACTTGATTTTCAAGCTGTCCTTAACCTCTATGATTCAGTTGGTTGGATAAATTATACTGACCGGCCTGCCATGTTACAGAAGGCTTTGGAACATAGCCTGTTTGTTCTTGCGGCCGTTGACGGTGATCGTCTCGTGGGTCTCTTGCGAGCAGTTGGTGACGGCCATTCAATCGTTTTTATTCAGGACATCTTGGTCCTGCCAACCTATCAGCGTCAGGGAATTGGTCGTCAGCTTTTGGAGCAGGCCATTACCCACTTTTCAGGGATTTATCAGCTGCATCTCTTGACGGACAATACTGAGAAAACGCGGTCTTTCTATGAGGCAATTGGCTTTACAGCCGTTGATAGCCTGGACTGTGTCGCCTACACCTATTTAAAAAAATGATAACAGTTTTGAATGCAGAGGCTGGGAGACCAGCCTTTTGCTTCGAGCAAATGATTTGAATTTCAAATCAAAAAGAGTAGAATAGAACTATCAATAATTAGTGATAAGGAGAGAAACAATGGCAACTGTATTAATTGTAAAGGCCCACCCCCTCGACGCACAAAAGTCCTACGCCTTGCGGGCTTTGGAAGAGTTTCAAACTCGGTACGCCAGTTTGCACCCAGAAGATCGGATTGAACTAGTAGATGTTTTTGAAGACCAGATTCCCGCCTTAGACAAGTCCTTGTTAGAGGCTATGGGAGCAGCAAAAAAAGGTATAGAAATCAGTCCTGAACAAGCGGAGCAGTTAGACCGCTACAATGCCTTGACCCAACAATTTCTTGCAGCAGATAAGATTGTCGTGGTCAATCCCCTTTGGAACCTCAATGTGCCAAGCCAGCTGGTATCCTGGATTAACACTATTAACGTTGCAGGTCTGACCTTCAAGTATGGACCAGAAGGCTCTATCGGTCTGGTCAAGGGCAAAAAATTGTTGCATATCCAGTCCAATGGTGGAGTTTACGCAGGTCAAGATCCAGCAGCCCAATACATCAAGTCTATCTTTGAGTTTCTGGGCTTTGAAGACATCCATCAGGTCTTCATCGAAGGGCAATCGGCTGATCCAAGCCAGGCTCAAGCGATATTTGAAGAAGCTATGGGGAAAATTGATACAATTTTGGAAGTCTTTTAAATAAAAGCCTCGTACTATTTTGTACGAGGTTTTTTTGTCATTTCTGCAATATAGTCTAACTTGCTCTGCCGGCTACGTTTCTTAAAGAGTGCCTCAGCGGACATAGCTTCCTGCTTACTAGCAAAGGCTTCTTGATAGAGCAGGCTGACAGGCAAGCGTCCGCGGGTGTACTTGGCCCCTTTCCCAAGATTATGGGTAGCAAGCCGCTTCTCCACATCAGTCGTATAACCAGTATAAAGACTCCCGTCGGCACATTCCAAGACATAAAAGTAGGCCTTATTTTCCATAATAAATCTCACGAATAGCCGGAGTATAGTCGCCGTTTTCCTCATGGACAACCAGAGGTGACAGGATGTGCAGCCCGTCCACCGAGCCGTCCTTGATAGCCTCAATCAGCAACATATTGGCCTCCTTGCTGGCCTTGGGATAGACAAACTGGATACGTTTGGGAGCCAGCTTGTAGGTCCTTAGCGTGTCCAAAATATCTAAAAATCGGTCGGGTCTGTGGACCATGGCCAAGCGACCATTGGATTTGAGCACCTGTTGGGCCACCTGGCAAATGCTGTCTAGGTTGGTTGCAATCTCGTGTCTAGCTAGGAGATAATGCTCGCTTTCATTGAGGTTTGAGTCTTTATCTACCTTGAAGTAGGGAGGATTGCAGAGCATCAAATCAACCTTGGAGCGTAAATCATACTGGGGCAGATTTGCCAAGTCATCATTGATAACCGAGACCTGTTCCTCCAAACCATTGAGGGCAATGGAGCGACGGTTCATATCCGCCAAGCGCTCCTGCAACTCGACCTGAATAATCTGAGCCTTGGTGCGTGTGGAGGCAAAGAGGCCCACCGCCCCATTTCCACTACAAAGGTCAACAATCAGCCCCTTCTGAGCAGGCATTTTTGGAAAACGCGAAAGGAGGACACTGTCGATCGAGTAGCTAAAAACCTCTCGATTTTGAATAATCTGAACATTTGTCGAGAAGAGCTGGTCAATCCGCTCTCCGTCTAATAACTCAATTTTTTGCATGGTTTTATTATACCATCTTTAGCAGAAAATCTCAGTCCATTTTGGAAGAAAAAAGGAGCGCATTCACCGCTCCTTTCAATCTAACTAAAAAATTCAATCCAAGCCCCAACCAGTAAGAAAGCGATACAGAGATAGATTTGCCAATTTGCTTTCAAGGTCCATTCTTTTGACCAAAAGGCACTACGGGCAGTACCGACAGTCGCAAAGAGCAAGAGTGCAAGCCAGAGGGTAGGCCCTTTGTCCAACCATTCTCCAATGCTACCAAGCAACAACAATATCATCAAATAAAAATTCAAACTCCGATAAAATTCTTTATTAAATTCCTTAAACATATAAAATTCTCACAATACAAAGAAGGAAATGATTATCCAACTAGCAATCAATCCAATCGTCAGATAAATCTGCCATGTTTTTTTTAATCCAGCTACGTGACTTAAAGAAAGCTAGATAACCAGCATAAAGTCCGACTCCAAGCTTGAGAAAATGGATAAACCAAAACGGTCCATTTACAGCAGCATAAATCACTTGTAGGATACAAAGAATGGAGAAGTAAAATTCCCAAGTTCGATAAAATGCTGAATTGAAGTTTTTAAACATAGTGGACTCCAATCTACTTACCCAGTACGAATCTAAGATATATAATCAGCACAATCATTCCGATATAGAAGATATAACCTATGCGAGTGAGCTCCTTTTCTTCGTTTAGGAAAAAAGCTCTGAAAATATGAATAGGAATGATTATTAGAATTAGGCTTGTATACCAGAGTGGCCACTGATCAAAGCTATCATTGGCAGTTGGTAGCAGAAAGCAAATCCAAAATACCATAGAATAAAAATTACTGAAACGGTAGAAGTATTTGTTGAATCTGATTTTCATAATGACCACCTCATTGTCATTATATCAAATTAATAATGTATAATCCAGCAAGTATATGTAAGGGGGGAGATGTTGTTATAAAGAAAAACTATAGCAAAGCTTGCTGTTTTTCTATAAGTATTTTTGGATATTTTTCACACCAAATCTCCTATTTCATGCTAGACTAGTTAATAAGTTAGAATGGAGTAGATGTTATGACAGATTATAAGATTGATACGATTTTGGCACATACTGGCATCAATAACGATGAAAAAACTGGGGCATTGATTTCCCCTATTCACCTTTCGACCACCTATCAACACCCTGAGTTTGGTCAATCGACAGGTTATGACTACACGAGAACAAAAAATCCGACACGTGCCAGTCTAGAGACGACTTTGGCAGCTATTGAAAAGGCCGACTATGCCCTAGCAACGAGCTCAGGTATGGCTGCCCTGGTCTTGCTCTTTAACGGTTTTCCTGTTGGAAGCAAGGTAGTTGCGGCGCGTGATTTGTACGGTGGTTCCTTCCGTTGGTTTAATGAGCAGGAGCAGTTGGGGCGTTTTAGCTTCACCTATGCAAACACCGAGGAAGAGCTACTAGCAGCCATCACAGACCAGACAGATTATGTTTTCCTTGAAACACCGACCAATCCACTCATGGTAGAGTTTGACATTGCTAAGGTTTCGGCTGTCGCCCATGCCAAAGGTGCCAAGGTGATTGTCGATAACACCTTTTACAGCCCTATTTATCAAAATCCACTTGTTCTAGGAGCGGACGTTGTCCTACATTCAGCGACCAAGTACCTGTCAGGGCATAATGATGTACTAGCTGGCGCTTTGATGACCAATGATCAAGCCCTATATGATAAGCTCTTTTATGACCAAAATACATCGGGGCCAACCCTATCTCTACTAGATTCTTACTTACTCATGCGTGGACTCAAAACCCTCTCGCTTCGAATGGAGCGAGCGACACAAAATGCTCAGAAAATTGTTGCCTATTTGGAGAAGAGTCCAGCAGTCAAGCAAGTTTACTACACAGGAAAAGGTGGGATGATTTCGGTTAAGGTGGTAGATGAAAGTCGGATTCCCCATATTCTCAACACCCTGAAAGTCTTTACCTTTGCTGAAAGTCTGGGTGGAGTAGAGAGTCTGATTACTTATCCAGCCACTCAGACCCACGCAGACATTCCAGCTGGGACCCGTCATTCTTATGGTTTGACAGATGATTTGCTTCGTTTATCTATTGGTATAGAGGATGCGGAAGACTTGATTGTAGATTTAAAAACAGCCTTGGAGGGATAAGATATGACACAGTATAATTTTATAGATAGTCCGAATCGCCTATCCCAGCATGCGGAAAAATGGAGAAAAGTAGAGACGGATAAAGAACTCTTACCCTTGTGGATAGCAGATATGGACTTTGAGCCTCTACCAGAAATTCGCCAAGTTATCCGTGACTACGCAGATCATCATGTTTTTGGTTATCCTTATGCTAGTGACAGCCTCTATCAGTCTATTATTGACTGGGAAGATAGACAGCATGGCTATAAGATTGAAAGAGAGTCCATCCTACTCATAGAAGGAGTTGTTCCTGCTTTATCTGTGGCTATTCAATCTTTGACAGAAGAAGGGGATGCAATCCTAATTAATACACCTGTCTATCCACCCTTTGCGCGGACTGTAAAATTAAACAATCGTCAGCTAGTCACCAATTCACTAGTTGATGTGGATGGTATTTTTAGGCTTGATCTTGACCGGCTTGAAAGGGACATTGTAGAGAATCAAGTGAAACTCTATATTTTCTGTAATCCACACAATCCAGGTGGTAGGGTTTGGACAAGAGAGGAAGTTTTGGCGATTGGACGTCTTTGTCAGAAACATGGTGTTATCCTTGTCTCAGATGAAATCCATCAAGATTTAACCTTGTATGGTCACAAGCATTATTCCTTTAACACAGTGGATGAAAGTTTTAAAGAGTTTTCAATCATCTTATCATCTGCGACCAAGACCTTCAATATTGCTGGTACAAAAAATAGCTTTGCAATCATTGAAAATCCAAGCATTCGCAAGACTTTCGCTAAGCGTCAATTGATAAATAATCAGCACGGGATTCCAACGATTGGCTTGTTAACCACAGAAGCTGCTTTCACTTATGGAGATGAGTGGTTGAAGGAGTTGAAGGTTATTTTGGAGAGAAATATAGACTTTGTTGAGGAGTATTTGACAACCCATACAAGGATCAAGGTCATGAAGCCCCAGGGAACCTACCTCATCTGGCTTGATTTTTCTGCTTATGAGTTAGAGCATGCGGAGCTCTTTGATATTCTTCATTGTAAAGCGAAGTTGATTTTGAATGATGGTTTGACCTTTGGTAAGGAAGGTAAGCACCATGCACGTCTGAATGTGGCAGCTTCATTTGATGTCATTGAAGAAGCTTGTCAGCGACTTGGTAAGGTTTTTGGATAAAGAAATAAGGACTAGGTGTAAGTATAATCACCTAATCCTTATTTTTTTGTGTTTTTCGAAATTCTGTCGGGCTCATATGGAAATAATTTTTGAAGGCCGCGCTGAAGGTGAGAGGGTCTTGGTAGCCGACAGAATAGGCGATTTCAGTGATACTCCGAGAAGCATCTTCTAATAGTTGACAAGAACGATTCATTTTTACTTGTAAAATATAATCTTTGATAGAATAGCCAGTTTCCTGCTTAAAAATTTTATAGAGATAGCTTCGGCTTAGAGCTAGAAAATCTGCTATTTCAGAAACTTTAATTGGGTGAGCATAGTGGTTATGGATCATCTTGATGGCTTGCTGAACATAATGCTTGGTTTGTGTTTCAGGCTTAATTAATGTTTCACTTGGAAATTCCTCGATGAGTGCTGCTAAGAGTTGATTGAGATAGCCAATTAAGACCAATTCTGTGATAGAGGGGATGGGATGCATCTGAACATGGTTAATCTGATGCATGTAGCCTAGAATTGGTGACTCTAGATTGGAGTGGAGGTAGTAGTTTTCTAGCAGTTGACTTTGATTCAGTAGGTCTTTTGCTCGTGAACCACTAAAACCAACCCATATATAGGTCCAAGGATCTATATCATCAGCTTGATAGAAAATGGAAACATCCTTTGGAAGAATAAATAAATCGCCTGCAGCAAGATAGCTTGTTTTTCCATCAACAAGAATTTTTCCTCGTCCTTTTGTAATAAAATGCAGGACAAAATTATCACGGATAGTAGGACCGAAGGAATAGCCCTTGTCACATTGTTCGGCACCGTAATGGTCTACATTTAGGTCAAAGTTGTGACTATCAAGCTCGTTATAGATGTTCAGAATATTCATCTTACTCCTCCTTAGGAAACATTATAACATGTTTTAAATACAAAAGGCTATTAAATAAAGCGTTTTCATTTTGTAAAATAATAGCATAAAGAAGAGATGGGAGAGATGAATGTGATTGAGATTTATAATGAAAAACAGATTTTTCACCTGAAAACAAGAGAATTCTCTTATATCATCCAAGTGTTGGAAACAGGAGATCTGGTTCATCGTTATTTTGGGAAAAAAATCGAAAAATTTAGCGATGGAAACAAAATAACATATTTAGATCGATCGTTTTCTCCGAGTCCAATTACTGGGGATAGGACATACTCATTGGATGTCCTCCCACTCGAATATTCTAGCAATGGTCTGGGAGATTTTAGAACCTCAGCAATAGATGTTCGGAACGAATTTGGAGTTACTCTTGACCTAAAATACAAAGAGTATCGATTATACAAGGGGAAAAAAGAACTGAGGGGATTACCAGCAAGTTTTGGAAATCAAGAAGAGGTAGAGAGTCTTGAAATTGATCTTTATGATCAGTTGACAGATGTTACCGTAACACTTCAGTATTCTGTTTTTGAAGAAGCTTCTTATCTCGCACGGTCAGCTACAATTCAAACTGGCAAATATCCATGCAAACTAGAGAAGGTCTTGTCTGCAACTCTTGATTTTCCGCATCAAGATTTCATTGTTCACAGCTTGACAGGACGCTATGCTTATGAAAAAGAGTGGACACAGACCCCATTGACAAAAGGTCAGTATTCGATTGGTAGCATTCGAGGTGCTTCAAGTCACTCAAGAACACCCTTCTTAGCACTAGCCTCACCCGATGCAAGTGAGGACAAGGGCGATGTTTATGCGGCCCACCTTGTCTATAGTGGCAACTTTACAGCATTTGTCGAAACGACAGCCATGGAAACCAGTCGATTGGGATTAGGATTGGAAAGTCACTATTTCTCATGGCAATTGGATAAGGATGACCGGTTTCAAACTCCAGAAGTTCTCTTATCATATACTGATAAAGGATTTACTGGCATGACACAAAATAGTCATCACTTTATCACAAAACACCTTATTCGATCATCGTTTGTAAACAAACCAAGGCCCATTTTAATCAACAACTGGGAAGCGACCTATTTTGAATTTACAGAAGAAAAGATTTTACAGTTAGCTCAGGTCGCAAGTCGAGCTGGTATTGAATTATTTGTTCTGGATGATGGTTGGTTTGGTAAACGAAACAATGATGAAAGTTCATTGGGCGATTGGAAAGTCAATTTGGATAAGTTGCCAAATGGTTTGAATGGCTTAGCAGAGCGAATAAATGAGCTTGGCATGAAATTCGGACTATGGTTTGAACCAGAGATGATTTCTATTGATAGCGATCTTTATCGTGAACATCCTGATTGGGCAATTCGCACAGAAGGACGCTTACCAATTTACAGCCGAGAACAATTAGTGTTGGATTTGACCAAGCAGGAAGTCTGTGACTACATCATTGATAGCGTCTCTTCAATATTAGAATCAGCCAATATTTCTTATGTAAAATGGGATATGAACCGTAATATCACCAATATCCCTGAAGGTTTAGCAAATGACCAGCGCTTTGAGTTCCACCATCGTTACATGCTAGGTCTCTACCGTGTATTAGACCACCTTACCAAGCGATTCCCAGATATTCTTTTCGAATCCTGCGCAGGCGGTGGAGGTCGTAATGATTTGGGAATCATGTATTACATGCCGCAAGCTTGGGCAAGTGATGATACAGATGCGATTGAGCGCTTATCTATTCAAGAAGGTACTAGTTTGATTTATCCCCCTTCCTCAATTGGCTCACACGTCTCTGCCGTTCCAAACCATCAGGTTGGTCGTATCACACCTCTTGCTACACGAGGCAATGTGGCTATGATGGGAGGAGCATTTGGTTACGAGCTGGATTTAACGAAACTTTCGGAAAAGGAATTGGATGAAATCAGTCAGCAAATCGAAACCTATCATTCCATTCGTGAAACTATACAATTCGGTCAGCTCTACCGTCTGAAAAAGACGACCAATACCTGGGCTGCCAATTATGTTAGTCAAGATAAGAATCAAGCGGTCTTTACATTTGTAAAAATTCTTGCCAAGCCAGAAGCGCCTTTGCTTCATGTTCGGTTGAAGGGGCTAGACCCAGATGCCTTGTATGGATGCCCACAATTAGGAGAGACATTCTACGGGGATGAATTGATGAACATTGGGCTTACAATGCCACATGTTCAAAAAGATTATTTTAGTGTGCAATATATTTTTAACAAAATCTAGGAGGATTTTATAATGAAAATGAAAACATTTTTAAAATGTGCATCGGTTTGTGCTTTTGCCAGCTTTTTGGTTGCTTGTGGGAATGCAAGTAGTAGCGATAAGGTAGAAATTGAATATTTCTCACAAAAACCTGAAATGCAAGCAACTCTGCAGGAAATTATTGATGATTTTGAAAAAGAAAATCCTACGATTGATGTTAAATTTTCAAATGTACCAGATGCAGGAACTGTTTTGAAAACCCGTATGGCAAATAACGAAGCGCCAGATGTCATCAACATTTATCCACAAAATGCGGACTTCAAAGCATATGCAGCGGATGGTCGTTTCCTAGAAATTGGTGATGATGCAGGTCTTAGTCATCTAAAAGATGGTGCTGTAACGCCTTATCTTGTTAATGAAAAAAATTACACCCTTCCTTTGACAGCTAATGCTTATGGTATTTACTATAATAAAGATAAGTTCAAAGAGTTGGGACTGGAAGTTCCGACTACCTATGCAGAATTTGTAGCTTTGGTAGACAAAATCAAGGCTGATGGCAGTGCAGCACCATTTGCCCTTTCATTGAATGACGCTTGGTCATTGAACGGCTACCATCAGTTAGCTTGGGTAACTGTTGCGGGTGGTTTTGATGGTGCTGAAGATATTCTAATCCGCAGTGCAAAGGGAGCGATTCAAGATGATGCTACAACAAAAGCTGTCTTAGAACGCTTGCAACTACTGACTGATAACGGACAAAAAGGTGCGACAGGCGCGCTCTATGCAGATGCAGTGGCAGCTTTTGCGGCAGGAGATGCTCTCATGCTTCCACAAGGTACATGGGCAGCTACAGCTGTTAACCAACAAGAACCAGAATTTGAATATGGTATGTTTACATTCCCTGGTGATAAAGAAGGGGGCGACTATACCATCGGTGCAGCTGACCTTGCTCTATCTATTTCCGCAGATACAGAGCACCCAGAAGAGTCTAAAAAATTCCTAGAATACCTCTCACGTCCAGAAGTTATCCAGAAATACTATGATGTAGATGGCTCACCAACTTCAGTTGAAGGTGTAAATACAGAAGGTAAGTTTGAAGAAACTGCTGGAGTTACACAATATGCCTTCGCTGACAAACATGTAGTTTGGTTGCAATCTGAATGGGAATCAGAAGAAGAGTTCTGGAATATCACTGTTGAAATGGTTAAAAATCCAAACTCAGCAGAATTAGTGAAAAAACTGAATGCGTTCTTTGACCCAATGAAAAAATAATCCAGGAAAACTATAAGCAGAGGCTAGTTGTAGCCTAGCCTCCTTATAGTTGCCTAGTGTCAGTTTTAGTAACCCTATGGGATTCCTTGAACTGAGACTAAGCAACTATAACTTTATCAAAAAGGAGTACCATGATGAATCAAAAAGGATTTATTGCTAAATATTGGCCCTATCTATTTGTTGCCATACCAATTGGCTTACAGTTAATCTTTTTCTTCTATCCTCTATTTACAGGTATCTATTATAGCTTGACGGATTGGAATGGATTGACATCTGATTTCAAACTAATCGGTATTCAGAATTACTTAGATATTTTAAAAAATCCTGATTTTTATACTTCCATGACTTTTACCATTATCTTCACCATTGGTTTGGTCATCGGAGAAATTGTTATAGGGATTTGGTTGGCTAGTCTCCTCAATCGTAAGATTAAAGCAGTTGGTTTCTTTAGAACCTGGTATTTCTTCCCTGCGGTTCTTTCAACAGTTACTTTGGGTTTGATTTTCGTTCAGCTGTTCAACTACGGTTTTACACAGATTGGTGAGATTCTGCATATCGATTGGTTGATGGAAAACTTATTGGTACAAGAAAATACTGTCATTCCAGCCGTACTTTTTGTGGCTCTCTGGCAAGGGTTGGCGATGCCAGTCATCATCTTTCTGTCTGGTTTACAGAGTATCCCAGAAGATGTGAAAGAAGCAGCTGCAATCGATGGCGCAAGTCGTTCTCAACAGTTCTTCAACATTGAGCTTCCATTCTTATTGCCATCTATCAGTATGGTTTTCATCTTGGCAATGAAGTCAGGTTTGACAGCATTTGACCTTATCTTTGCACTGACAAGTGGTGGCCCAGATGGCAAAACAGAATCCTTGGGTTTACTCGTTTACAACTATGCCTTTGTAGACAACAAATTCTCTTATGCCAATGCTTTGGCTGTAGTACTCTTCATCTTCATTATTGTCATCTCATTGATTCAGATGAGAATTTCGAAGAAATTTGAAATTTAGGAGGACTGTCATGAATACTCAAAAACAGAAAAATTGGTGGGTCTATCTCGTGCTCTTCAGCGGTATTCTCTTCATGTTTATCCCGCTACTCGTGACCATTATCAGCTCATTCAAACCAACCAAGGAAATTACCAGTAATTTCTTTGGTCTTCCTGAAAATTTTACTTTAAACAACTACGAACGCTTGTTTAATGATGGGATTGTACAATATTTTGGCAATTCTGCCTTGATTACGATTGTTGCTGTTGGTTTGATTTTACTTGTTATTCCAATGGCAGCTTTCGCCGTAGCCCGTCAAATGAAACGCCAGACAGTATTTAATTTTATCTACTTTTTCTTGATTATTGGGATTTTTGTACCTTTCCAGGTGATTATGCTCCCAATGACCAAATTGATGTCTAGCCTTGGTTTGAACAATATTGTCGGTTTGATTATTCTATATTTGACCTATGCAGTTCCTCAGGCCCTCTTCCTCTATGTCGGCTATATTAAGACCATCGTTCCTGAAGAAATGGATGAGGCTGCAGCTATTGATGGCTGTGATAAATTTACTATGTATTGGAAAATCATTTTCCCACTCATGAAACCTATGCATGCAACTGTTTTGATTATCAATGCCCTCTGGGTCTGGAACGATTTCCTCTTGCCTTTACTAGTATTGAACCGTGATCAAAGCATGTGGACTTTACCTCTTTTCCAATACAACTATCAAGGCATGTATTTCAGTGATTATGGACCATCATTTGCTTCCTATGTTGTAGGAATTATCCCAATCCTACTTGTCTACCTCATCTTCCAAAAACATATTATTTCAGGTATGACGAGTGGTTCTGTCAAATAAATCTAAAGGTTGACTTGTTCAACCTTTTCTAACAAAGAAAAAAGAAAAGGCTTACAAAGGAGAAAATCTATGAAAATTAAAAATCAAGCGATGTTGATTACTTATTCGGATAGTTTAGGCAAGAATCTTAAGGATTTGAAAAAAGTTCTTGAGGGGCCATTAAAGGATGTTGTGGGAGGTATCCATATTCTGCCGTTTTTCCCATCATCAGGGGACCGTGGGTTTGCACCAATGGATTATACAAGGGTAGATCCTGCATTTGGAGATTGGTCAGATATTGAAGCATTGAGCAAGGACTATTATCTGATGTTTGACTTTATGATCAATCATATTTCTGCAAAATCTCCTTATTTCCTTGATTTTCTTGAAAAGAAAGACGATTCAGCTTATGCGGATTTGTTTATTCGCTATAAAAACTTTTGGCCAAATGGTGAACCAACGCAAGAAGATGTTGATTTGATATACAAACGCAAACCTCGTGCTCCATATAGAATTGCAACATTTGCTGATGGTAGCGAGGAGAAGGTATGGTGTACCTTTGATGAGCAACAGATTGACTTGGATGTGACTACAGAGACAACACGCCGGTTCATCCAAGAAAATCTGGAACAGTTGGCAGAACATGGTGCTTCGATTATTCGTTTGGACGCCTTTGCTTATGCCAATAAAAAAATAGGAACCAACTGTTTCTTTGTGGAGCCTGATATTTGGGAAATGCTCCATTTTCCACGTCAGTTATTGGCACCAAAAGATGTAGAAATCTTACCAGAAATTCATGAACACTATACCATTCAGCAAAAAATTGCGGAACAGGATTATTATGTTTATGACTTTGCCTTGCCAATGCTGGTTCTCCATGCCTTGTATTCTGGTCATGTCAATCGCCTGGTTCACTGGATGGAGATTTGCCCTCGCAAGCAATTTACAACTCTTGATACACATGATGGAATCGGTGTTGTGGACGTTAAGGATTTGCTGACGGATGAAGAGACAGAGGAAACGCGTGAAGCCTTATATGCACAAGGTGCCAATGTAAAGAAAATTTATAGTACAGAAGCCTATAATAATTTGGATATTTATCAGATTAACTGTACATATTATTCTGCCCTTGGCAATAACGATCAAGCTTACCTATTAGCGCGTGTTCTTCAATGTTTTGCACCAGGTATTCCACAGATTTACTATGTTGGTTTACTTGCAGGCGAAAATGATATTGAACTTTTAGAATCAAGTAAGGAAGGCCGCAATATCAATCGCCATTACTATGATTTGGAAGAAATTGAGCACGAAGTACAACGGCCAGTTGTACAATCCTTGTTCAAACTCCTTAAATTCCGCAATACAAGTCCAGCTTTCGACGGAGAGTTCTCTGTTAAGATGCTGGATGAAACAAGTATGGAAATTTTCTGGAATAATCAAGATGCAGGGGTATCTGCCCGCCTAACAGCAAACCTAAAAGAAAAAAAATTTGAAATTGTTGAAATAGAAGAGGGAAAAATTACCACAATTGAGTTATAATATGATTATATAGAAAGAGGGGGGATACCTCTTTTTCTTGACTAAATAAGATTGTGCAGAAAGGATCAATCAAATGTCAGAAATACAAAAGACAGATTGGTGGAAGAAGTCCGTCATTTACCAAATTTATCCTCGTAGTTTTCAAGATTCAAATGGAGATGGAGTAGGAGATATTCGAGGGATTATCAGCCGATTAGATTATCTCCATGAGCTTGGAATTGATGCTATTTGGCTCAGTCCTGTTTATCAGTCCCCCATGGATGACAATGGTTACGACATCAGCGATTACCAAGGAATTGCTCCAGAATTTGGGACCATGGAAGATATGGAAGAGCTGATTGCAGAAGGCCATAAGCGCAATATCAAAATAATCATGGATTTAGTGCTCAATCATACCTCGGATGAACATTTCTGGTTTCAAGAAGCCCTCAAAGGACCAGATAATCCCTATTATGATTATTATGTTTGGGCTGATGAGCCGAATGAATTACGCTCGACCTTCTCAGGCTCTGCTTGGGAATACGTTCCACATCTGAACAAATACTATCTCCACCAATTCTCTGTTAAGCAACCGGATTTGAACTGGAAAAATCCTGCTCTGAAACAAGAAATCTGGGATATGATCAATTTTTGGATTGAAAAAGGTGTCGGTGGTTTCAGGCTAGATGTGATTGATTTGATTGGAAAAGAACCGGAAAAATTAATTACAGCCGATGGACCGACTCTCCATCCTCTTATTCAGGAATTAAATGAGAAAACCTTTGGTGCATACGACTTAGTGACTGTTGGGGAAACCTGGAGTGCCAATCCAGAAAATGCTCAGTTATATTCGCATCCTGATCGAAAAGAATTTTCGATGATTTTCCAATTTGAACATGTAGGACTTGATCAGCAGGAAGGGAAAGAAAAGTGGGATTTGGCACCGCTTGATCCAGCTCGTCTGCATAAGATTCTATCCAAATGGCAGACTGAACTGGTTGGTAAAGGCTGGAACTCGCTTTTCTGGAATAACCACGATTTACCTCGTGCCATTTCTCGCTTCGGTGATGATCGACCTGCATTTCGTGAGCTAAGTGGTAAAATGTTGGCTATTTATCTTCATTTTATGTCAGGGACACCTTATATCTACCAAGGTGAGGAAATCGGTATGATTAATACACCGATTACGGATATTAACCAAGCGGACGATATCGAAACACGTCGCATGTATGCGGAACGGATTGAAAATGGCTTTACCAAGGAGGAATTGATTACTTCTATAAATGCCAAAGGTCGTGATAATGCTCGCCGTCCAATGCAATGGACAGGAGCAGAAGGAGCGGGCTTCAGTACAGGTCAAGCCTGGCTGGCTTTGGGAGATACTGTCAAAGACATCAACGTTGAAAAAGCACTTGCAGACAAACAATCGCTTTTCTATACCTATAAAAAATTAATCGCTCTTCGGAAAGAGTATCCTTGTATGTCTGAAGGAAAATATGAAGTGATTGAGACTGGAAATAGCTCGGTAATGGCCTACCGTAAATATGATGAACAGGATGATTTCATCATATTAGTAAACTTTTCAAGCCAGGAGCAGGCTTATACTATAGCTGTGGAAGAATATTCTATTTTCATGAACAATTATGAAAACGAAGAGGCGATTAATAAAGGGATGTTGAGACCTTTTGAAGCTATCGTTTTCAAAAAATAAATAAATTTGCCATATTCTCAAGCATTTTTTCAATTTTTTTGGTAAAATAGAAAAAACAAAAAAGAGAGGTTTTATCATCATGGGGAAATTCCAAGTCATTTCACACCCACTCATTCAGCATAAGTTGTCTATCCTTCGTCGTACATCTACTTCAACAAAGGATTTTCGTGAGTTGGTTAATGAAATCGCGATGCTGATGGGTTACGAAGTTTTGCGTGACTTGCCACTTGAAGATGTGGAGATTGAAACGCCAATCACTAAAACAGTTCAGAAACAAATTGCAGGTAAAAAATTAGCTATCGTACCAATTCTTCGTGCAGGTGTTGGTATGGTTGATGGTTTGCTAAGCTTGGTACCAGCAGCTAAAGTTGGTCACATCGGTATGTACCGCGATGAAGAAACCCTTCAACCCGTTGAGTATCTTGTGAAATTACCAGAAGATATTGATCAACGTCATATTTTTGTAGTTGACCCAATGCTTGCTACAGGTGGTTCAGCTATTCTTGCAGTTGATTCATTGAAAAAACGTGGTGCTTCAAATATCAAATTTGTTGCTCTTGTTTCAGCTCCAGAAGGTGTAAAAGCTCTTCAAGATGCACATCCAGACATTGATATTTACACAGCAGCTTTGGATGAAAAACTCAATGAAAAAGGCTACATCGTACCAGGTTTGGGAGATGCAGGTGACCGCTTGTTCGGTACAAAATAATTGATTAAAAGGAATCAGCTCTGCTGGTTTCTTTTTCATTTCCTGAAATCGTGTTTTTTATTTGACCAATTTTGACTATTCATATATAATGGGTACAGAAAATCTCGAAAAGGAGTAATTTTATGATTCCAGTAGTTATTGAACAAACTAGCCGTGGTGAGCGCTCGTATGATATTTATTCCCGTTTGCTCAAGGATCGCATTATCATGTTGACAGGACCAGTTGAGGACAACATGGCTAATTCGATTATTGCACAATTGCTTTTCCTTGATGCCCAAGATCCTACAAAGGATATTTACCTCTATGTTAATACGCCAGGAGGCTCGGTGTCAGCAGGTCTTGCCATTGTAGACACGATGAATTTCATTAAAGCTGATGTTCAAACCATCGTTATGGGAACAGCTGCGAGCATGGGAACCATCATTGCATCCAGCGGTGCCAAGGGCAAACGTTTCATGTTGCCAAATGCAGAGTACATGATTCACCAACCGATGGGTGGAACAGGTGGTGGCACTCAGCAAACAGACATGGCTATTGCAGCAGAACACCTATTAAAAACACGTAATAAGCTAGAAAAAATCTTGGCAGATAATTCAGGTAAGACAGTCAAGCAAATCCATAAGGATGCAGAACGGGATTACTGGATGTCAGCAGAAGAAACCTTGGCTTACGGATTTATTGACCAGATTATGGACAATACAAAAGTCAAATAAGCAGTGACAAATATGTAATAACACTGACTATTCCTATTAGCTCCAACTCTTTTACAGGTAGTTGGAGCTTTTCATTTGTCATTGAAAACGGTATAATATAGAAAGAGAATTTTTAGAGGAGAAGACATGTTTGAGAAGAAAAATCGCACTTGCTTAACTGTCTATTTACACTACAATCGTGATGCACGTAAACTCAGCCAATATGGAGATATTGTTTACCATTCCAAACGATTGCGATATGTTTTGGTGTATATGGATCAAGAACTAGTAGAAGCTACCATATTAAAATTGAAAAAGGAACGTTTTGTAAAAAAAGTGGTTCCTTCGTACATTAAGGAACTAGACCAAAACTTTGTAGGTAATCTATGGAGAGATGAGGAACAATCAGTCGTAGGATAGTCGGAATTAGCAGGGGATACATACCTGCTAATTTTTTATTTTAAAAATTTTTTCTTTTTTTGTTGACAATTTTCAGATAATTCAGTATATTAGATACATCGTAAAATTTAAGAAAGATTTAAGGAGTTTTCATGAAAACAAGAAAATTTGCAGTAGCGCTTGCTACATTTGCCTCTGCAGCTCTACTTGCTGCATGTGGTAATGTTTCGACAACCAATACTTCAGCCGCAGGTTCTTCTGTAGGTGATACATTTAAAATCGGCTACAACTTGGAGTTGTCAGGTGCTGTTTCGTCTTACGGTCAAACAGAGGAAAAAGGTGCCAACCTTGCCGTGAAAGAAATCAATGCTGCGGGTGGTATTGACGGCAAAAAAATCGAAGTAATCACAAAAGACAACAAGTCTGAAACAGCAGAGGCAGCTACTGTTGCAACAAGCTTGGCAAGTGAAGGGGCGAATGTTGTGATTGGCCCTGCTACATCAGGAGCTTCAGCAGCCTCTGTTCCAGCATTGACATCTGCTGGGGTTCCTATGATTACTCCTTCAGGAACTCAAACAAACTTGGTTGTGAACGATAAAGGTGAGGTCCAAGAATACTTCTTCCGTACAACCTTTACAGATGGGTATCAAGGTCAAATTATGGCTAAATACGCTACTGAGAACTTGTCAGCTAAGAAAGTTGTTCTTTACTTTGACAACTCTTCTGATTATGGTAAGGGTGTAGCAGAGGCTTTCAAGAAGGCTTACAAAGGAGAAATCGTTTCAGAAATCACATTTGCTTCTGGCGATAAGGATTTCCAAGCTGCTTTGACAAAATTGAAAGATAAAGAATTTGATGCCATCATCATGCCTGGTTACTACAATGAAACAGGTACAATTGTGAAGCAAGCACGCGGTTTGGGTATTGACAAGCCAATTCTTGGTTCAGATGGTTTTGACTCACCACAATTTACTGAATTGGCAACTGCATCAGCAGCATCAAATGTTTACTACCTTTCTGGATTTGTAACATCAGCAAGTGAAAAAGCAAAAGCATTCTATGATGCCTATGTGAAAGAATACAATGAAGAGCCATCAATGTTCTCAGCTCTAGCTTACGACTCGGTTTACATGGCAGCAGAAGCAGCAAAAGGTGCAGCTGATTCAGCAGCAGTGAAAGCTAATCTTGCAGCTCTGAAAGACTTTGAAGGTGTGACTGGTACAATGTCTGTTGACAAAGAGCACAATGTCGTTAAATCAGTTTATGTTGTTAGTTTAACAAACGGAGAAGAATCGTCTGTAGATACTATCTCTATTGACTAATAGTGGACGAAAAGAGGGAAATCCCTCTTTTTCACTTGCCAGAATGTATAGAATAGTATACATGTTGCTTTAAAATTTGGTTAAATTTTCGGTAATTTTAATGATTAAACTCTCTATCTAACTTGCTTATTTTCAGAAAATTTTGTATAATGTAACAATGCTATTGAGCTCGAAAAATATTTAGAAAGATTGGTGAACCTATGCTTCAACAACTTGTCAATGGTTTGATTCTTGGTTCTGTTTATGCCCTTTTGGCCCTTGGTTATACCATGGTGTACGGAATTATCAAACTCATTAACTTCGCACATGGTGATTTGTATATGATGGGTGCTTTTATGGGGTACTTCCTATTAAATAATTTAACTTTTATTGCAGATGGTGGAACGCGTTTCTTTGTTGCTCTCATTCTAGCGATGGTAGGGACGGCTATTCTCGGTGTCGTTATAGAGTTTTTAGCCTATCGTCCTTTGCGTAATTCAACGCGTATAGCAGCTTTGATTACGGCTATCGGTGTATCCTTCTTCTTGGAATACACTATGATTAAATTCTTTACTGCAGACGTAAAAGCCTTTCCACAAGCAATCGAAGCTGTGACTTTTAACCTTGGTCCAGTTTCTGTTACCAATATCCAGTTGATTATTCTTGGTGTATCGCTTGCGTTGATGGTCGCTCTTCAATTAATTGTCAAACGTACAAAAATGGGGAAGGCCATGCGTGCGGTTTCTGTAGATAGCGATGCAGCTCAGCTTATGGGGATCAATGTAAACCGTACAATCAGCTTTACTTTTGCTCTTGGGTCAGCTCTTGCGGGGGCTGCGGGTGTTCTCCTAGGTCTCTACTACAACCAGATTGAGCCTTTGATGGGGATGACCCCAGGTTTGAAAGCCTTTGTAGCGGCAGTATTGGGCGGTATCGGTATTATTCCAGGTGCTGCGCTTGGTGGCTTCGTTATCGGTATCATCGAAACATTCACCTATGTGATTGAATTCGATACTTTCCGTGATGCGATTGTATATACTGTTTTGATCATCATCCTCTTGGTGCGTCCAAGTGGTATTCTTGGTAAAAATGTGAAAGAGAAGGTGTAACCATGAAGCAAAATTTAAAAGTTAATGCGATTTGGTTGGCTATCTTATTGGCTGGTTTTGGACTTATTCAAGGTCTTGTATCAGCAGGGATTCTGAATTTTTACTACATCCAGATTGTTCAGCAAATCGGTATTCAAATTATCTTGGCAGTTGGTTTAAACTTGATTGTTGGTTTCTCAGGTCAATTTTCACTTGGTCATGCTGGTTTTATGGCTATTGGTGCTTATGCAGTAGGTATTCTTGGGAAAATGATGCCAACTTATGGTGGATTTGCTATCGCCTTGATTGTTGGGATGTTAATCTCAGGTGCAGTGGCTCTTTTAGTTGGTATTCCAACCCTTCGTTTGAAAGGGGACTACCTTGCAATTGCGACTCTTGGTGTTGCAGAGATTATTCGTATTTTAATTATCAATGGTGGTAGTGTAACGAATGGTGCAGCAGGTATTATGTCTATTCCACTCTTTACAAGCTGGCCTTTAGTTTATATTTTTGTAATCATCACAACCTTGGTGACAGTTAACTTTTTGCGCAGTCCGATGGGACGTGCTACAATTTCTGTTCGTGAGGATGAAATTGCGGCAGAATCTGTAGGTGTCAATCCAACATTTGTGAAAGTTTCAGCCTTTGTATTTGGTGCCATGACGGCAGCCATTGCAGGTGGTCTCCATGCAGGATACGTTGGGACAATTGTTCCGAAAGACTTTGCCTTTATGACCTCCGTTAACGTTTTGATTATCATTGTATTGGGTGGTTTGGGCTCTATCACAGGTACCTTTGTAGCAGCCATTGTACTTGGTATTTTGAACGTATTCCTCAAGAGTTACTCTGATATTTCAATGATTATCTATTCATTAGCTCTTATTCTCTTGATGATATTCCGTCCAGGAGGTCTTTTGGGAACTAAGGAATTCAGCGTAGCAGCTCTACTCAAGAAGAAGGAGGTTAAGTAATGGCATTACTTGAAGTAAAAGATTTAACCAAGAACTTCGGTGGCCTAACTGCCGTTGGTGACGTGACCATGGAACTTCATGAAGGGGAATTGGTTGGTCTTATCGGTCCAAATGGTGCTGGTAAAACGACTCTTTTCAACCTCTTGACAGGTGTTTATGAGCCAAGCGAGGGGACAATTTCTCTTGCAGGGACTATTTTGAACGGTAAAGCACCATCAAAAATTGCTTCGCTTGGTCTTGGTCGTACTTTCCAGAACATTCGTTTGTTCAAAAATATGACCGTTTTGGAAAATGTTTTGATTGGTCTTGGCAACCATGGTAAATCAGAAGTATTTGCAAGTTTCTTCCGTCTTCCAGCATTCTATAAGAATGAAGAAGCGTTGAAAACAAAAGCGATTGAACTTTTGAAAATCTTTGATTTGGATGGCGATGCAGATACATTAGCTAAAAACCTTCCTTACGGTCAACAACGACGTTTGGAAATCGTTCGTGCCCTTGCGACTGAACCAAAAATTCTTTTCTTGGATGAACCAGCGGCTGGTATGAACCCACAAGAAACGGCAGAATTGACCCAACTTATCCGTAAAATCAAAGAAGAATTTGGCATTACTATCATCTTGATCGAACACGATATGAGCTTGGTTATGGAAGTGACGGAGCGTATATACGTATTGGAGTACGGTCGTTTGATTGCCCATGGTACACCAGAAGAAATTCGTAATAACAAGCGTGTAATTGAAGCCTACCTTGGAGGTGAAGCTTAATGGCAATGTTAGAAGTAAAAAATCTTTCCGTTAACTACGGTGTTATCGAAGCTGTTAAAGATGTTAGCTTTGAGGTTAATGAAGGTGAAGTTGTAACACTTATCGGCGCTAATGGTGCTGGTAAAACCTCTATCCTTCGTACTATTTCAGGACTTGTTCGTCCATCAGCTGGAACAATTTCTTTCCTTGGAAATGAGATTCAAAAAGTCCCTGCTCGTAAAATCGTAGCAGACGGTTTATCACAAGTTCCAGAAGGTCGTCATGTTTTTGCAGGCTTGACTGTTATGGAAAACTTGGAAATGGGTGCCTTCCTTCGTAACAATCGTGAAGAAAACCAAGCAAACTTGAAAAAAATCTTTGCTCGTTTTCCACGTTTGGAAGAACGTAAAAACCAGGATGCAGCTACCCTTTCAGGTGGTGAGCAACAGATGTTGGCAATGGGACGTGCCCTAATGAGCCAACCAAAGCTCTTGCTCCTTGATGAACCATCAATGGGCTTGGCTCCAATCTTTATCCAAGAAATTTTTGATATTATCCAAGATATTCAAAAACAAGGAACAACTGTCCTCTTGATTGAGCAAAATGCCAACAAAGCTCTCGCTATTGCAGATCGTGGCTATGTTCTAGAAACAGGAAAAGTTGTCCTATCAGGAACAGGAAAAGAACTCCTCGCCTCAGAAGAAGTCAAAAAAGCATATCTGGGTGGTTAAAACGTGGGTTACCCCACGTTTTAAGTTGGAAATAGGAAACGCCGGCAGGCGTTTTTCTTTATATCAGGGTCCGGGGGACCTTTTTAGGTTGGAGATAGGAAAACCAGCAATGTACGTTGCTGGTTTGTCTCCCACCCTGACAGGTTGTTTTAGGTCGGAAATAGGGACCGTCGGCAGACGGTCTTTCTTTATGTTGAAAATTAAAAACTCTCAGAAACGCCGAAATATCAATGTTTCTAAGAGTTTAATGACTTGCTATCTTTCGCAAACTTCTTCAATTTTTTATATTTTTAGGGGGTTGTCTACGTTCCGAACCGCTGGCAATCGGTTTTCTTCATCACGAGTAGGTTGTTTAAAGTTGGAAATGGGGATTCCAAGCGCTCTCCCTCGTTATTACTATCTATGCAGTAAGCTTCAAATATAGTATAATGAATGTATATTTGGAGGTTTGTATGATTAAAGTTGAAGAGATTTTATCGACTCTATCACCGAATCAAAAGGTTAACTATGATAAAGTGTTTCAAAAAATGGCGAGCACGTGGCAGGAAGCGGGGCTTCGACCGAAAATTCTCATGCATGTCTGTTGTGCACCATGCTCGACCTATACATTGGAGTACTTGACTCAATATGCAGATGTAACCATCTATTTTGCGAATTCCAATATTCATCCAAAGGCGGAGTACCAGCGGCGGGCAGCCGTGACGGCCCAGTTTGTCAAAGAATTTAATCAGAAAACTGGACAGTCGGTAGGCTACCTAGAAGCTGACTATAGCCCTCAGGAATTTTTCAAGAAAACTCAGCATCTCGCCAATGAGCCAGAGGGAGGAGATCGGTGTAAGGTTTGCTATGATTATCGGTTGGATAAGACAGCGGAGAAGGCAGTTGAGCTTGGTTTTGACTATTTTGGTTCGGCTTTGACAATCAGTCCACATAAGAATTCGCAGACCATCAATGCTGTTGGGATTGAGGTGCAGAAATTATACGATACACAGTATCTTCCGAGTGACTTTAAGAAAAATGGAGGCTATCAGCGTTCAGTTCAAATGTGTGAAGAGTATGACATTTATCGCCAGTGCTATTGTGGCTGTGTCTATGGGGCCAATGCCCAAGGTGTCAATCTCGTACAGGTAAAAAAAGAAGCCTTGGAATTTTTAAAAACGCACAGAGATTATTCCCACATTCCTTTCAAGGTGCTGGATAAGAATTGAGTTTTTGAGTTTAGTTTTTACTTAAGGAGCGTTTTTTCTTGCTTTCTCTATGAAATTGGTATATACTAATTATCGTTAATATATTGTACTACTAGGAGAAAAGCAAAATGAAATTGAGAAAAGTATCATTTATTTTAGTTACCTTTGTCATCGGTTTACTATCGTTATCAAGTGTGAAGGCGGAGACTTCGATGTTTGTACCAGTAGGTCAACAGAATGTTCCGGGGGTAAAAGTAGCTCCTTTTAGAACGGGTTCAGATTCTATTCATGTCCATGTTGGCTCATTTGGTTATGTCACTGCATATATAAACGGGAAAAAGATAGATGTTCCTACAGTTAAGCATAAGTCAAAGTGTCCTAAAGAAGGGGAGGTTAATTATTTTCCACAATGCTATGAGAGAGAATGGGAAGTAAGTGGTCATCGTGCGGACGGCAGTGGAGATTATGTTGTAAAATTGAATAAGAAACTCGAAGAGGGTGATGTTGTTACATTAAAATTTGCAGACGATGGGAATTTGTATTTTGGTCAATTAGTATATAAAAGTGAAAAGAAACGAGTTGAACAGAATCAAAAGGAACAAGAGGATGAGTACGCAGATGCCTTGTTCAAACGTTCTATTGAGGAAGAAGAAAATAAGACTTGGAGAGATCGGATAAAGGATACTTTTCAAGATGCTTGGTGGAATTTCAAAGGGTGGTGGAATAGCTAACAAAGGAACTGCTATTTGGAAAATAGGCCATTTGGAGTGATTATCAATTAATTTTTTCTACCTTCCTGATATAAACTTCAATGAAAGAGTCCAGACTTTATGTCTAGGCTCTTTTTGTGGTACAATGAGAAAGGAATTTTGAGGTTTTTATGACAGTAATTGAACAGATTGAAAAATTAAAAAAAGAGAAATTAGAGCTTCTGACCGTTTTATGCGGTGAAGACATCGGACAATACCAAATAGCGAAAGACTTACTTCTGAGGAAGCTTGATTTTGATGCGGCAGATTTAGGTTTTGCCTATTTTGATATGTCGGAGGCTGATTATCATCAGGTAGACTTGGACTTAGTTTCTCTTCCCTTCTTTTCAGACGAAAAAGTAGTGATTCTTGATTATTTTGCAGATTTAACGACAGATAAAAAACGGCATTTGACGGATGATGAACTCAAACAGTTTGAGGCCTATTTGGAAAATCCTGTCGAAACAACACGTTTGGTCATTCTAGCACCAGGTAAGTTGGACAGTAAGCGTCGTCTGGTCAAGCTCCTCAAACGAGATGGACTAGTATTAGAAGCCAATCCCCTGAAGGAGCTGGATTTGGAAAATCATTTCCAAAAGGAGATAATGCGTCTTGGATTGCAGATGGGAGGAGAGGTTTTTCAATATCTTTTAGAAAAGTCCAATTTTGATTTTGCAGAAATCAGTAAGAACCTAGCCTTTCTTCAATCTTATAAGGGAAAAGAGACGATTGAAATTTCAGATATTGATGCGGCTATCCCAAAAACACTACAAGATAATATCTTTGATTTAACACAGTTAATTCTACAATCCAAGGTAGACGAGGCTCGCAACTTAGTTCGTGACTTGCGGTTGCAAGGTGAGGAAGAGGTTAAGTTGATTGCCATCATGTTAACCCAATTTCGAACCTATCTACAAGTGCAAATACTACTAGAGCAAGGCCGAGGGGAACAGCAGATAGTAGCTGAGTTATCAACTATTATGGGGCGTAAGGTGAATCCATACCAAGTAAAGTATGTTTTGCGTGATTCACGCCATCTGTCCATTGGATTTTTGAAAAAAGTCGTCAAGCTCCTAATTGATACAGATTTTCAAATTAAAACAGGCCAATTTGATAAGGATTATTTATTTGATTTGGTATTATTAAAAATCGCGATTGCATAGTAAAAAGAGTATTTTAGATTTAGGGGCAACCATGGTTTCAGACAAATAAATTGAAAAGGCTCTCACATTGGAGTAGAATAGAACTATCACTTAGTATAGGAGAAAACGAAAATGACAATTATTTTACCAGACCTTCCATACGCATACGATGCTTTGGAACCACATATTGATGCAGAAACAATGACCCTTCACCATGGTAAGCACCATGCGACTTATGTCGCAAATGCTAATGCAGCACTTGAAAAACATCCTGAAATTGGCGAAGACCTTGAAGCTCTTCTTTCAAATGTTGACCAAATTCCTTCAGACATCCGCCAAGCTTTGATCAACAACGGTGGTGGTCATTTGAACCATGCTCTTTTCTGGGAATTACTTTCACCTGAAAAAACAGAAATTTCAGCAGAATTGGCAGCAGATATTGATGCAACTTTTGGCTCATTTGATGCTTTCAAAGAAGTCTTCACTACAGCAGCAACAACTCGTTTCGGTTCAGGTTGGGCTTTCTTGGTTGTTAATAAAGAAGGCAAGTTGGAAGTTATCTCAACTGCTAACCAAGACACACCAATCATGCAAGGTTTGAAACCAATTTTGGCATTGGATGTTTGGGAACATGCTTACTACCTTAACTACCGCAATGTCCGTCCGAACTACATCAAAGCCTTCTTTGAAGTAATCAACTGGGACAAGGTTAACGAACTTTATAAAGCAGCTAAATAAGAACAGTTCTCTTCCTTTGGGAAGAGATTTTTTAGTTGCTAGGATTATTTTTGAGAGAATTGTGTAAGGGAAGAAGGGGAATTTTCGTATTATAGATAAAAATGACAAGATATTTTCAGAAAAACGATGTAAAAGTAAGAATAAACGAATATTTTTATAATTTTTTGTTATAAATGACTGATTTAATATTGAAAAGCTGTAAAAAAAGGATTATTATAGATATGTCAATATGAAAAAAATAGAAGGAGCATTGTTTTGCTTATGAAAAAGAATATTCGGTTGAAAAGCAGTATACTAGCTCTTGTAGCTGGTTTTAGCGTTATTGCAACACAAACTGTTTTGGCAGATGAATTAGCTGTCCAAATTATGGGAGTTAATGATTTCCATGGTGCGCTTGATATGACGGGGACAGCGCGATTGGAAGGGGAAACAGTTCGGAATGCAGGAACTGCCGCTTTACTTGATGCTTACATGGATGATTCACAAGCAGAATTTGAAGAAACAGCAGCAGAAACAGAGACACCTGCAGAGTCTATCCGTGTTCAAGCTGGGGATATGGTTGGTGCAAGTCCATCGAATTCTGGACTTTTGCAAGATGAACCAACTGTAAAAGTCTTTAATAAAATGGATATTGAATACGGGACTTTGGGGAACCATGAGTTTGATGAGGGACTTGATGAGTATAACCGTATCATGACTGGTGAAGCTCCAAAAAAAGGTCAGTTTAATGAGATTGTAGATAATTATACTCGTGAAGCTGCTAAACAGGAGATTGTTATTGCTAACGTTATTGACAAAGAAACGGGTGAAATTCCGTATGGTTGGAAGCCCTACGCTATTAAGACTATTCCCGTGAATGATAAAGAAGCTAAGATTGGCTTTATTGGTGTAGTTACGACAGAAATTCCTAATCTTGTTTTGAAGAAAAACTATGAGCAGTACACTTTTTTGAATGAGGCAGAGACGATTGCTAAATATGCGCGTGAGTTAGCTGAAAAAGGTGTAAATGCGATAGTTGTACTGGCTCACGTTCCAGCTACAAGCAAGGATGGTGTGGCTGCTGGTGAAGCTGCAGATATGATTGCTAAGCTAAATGAAATCTATCCTGAACACTCAGTTGACCTTGTATTTGCTGGTCATAACCATGTCTATACAAACGGTACAACGGGCAAAACCTTGATTGTTCAAGCTACCTCACAAGGTAAGGCTTACGCAGATGTTAGGGCTGTTTATGATACAGATATTGCCGACTTTAAAGCTGTTCCGACTGCGAAAATTATTGCAGTAGCACCAGGACAGAAAACACCGAGTCCGGAAATTCAGGCAATTGTGGATGAGGCAAATACCATTGTTAAAAAAGTAACAGAGCAAAAAATTGCTACAGCTAGTCAAGCGACAGATATTTCTCGCGAAGTGAATGAATTTAAAGAAAGTGCTGTAGGTAATCTAGTAACATCGGCTCAATTAGCTATCGCTAAGAAATCGGGTTATGATGTCGACTTTGCAATGACAAATGATGGCGGGATTCGGGCAGATTTGAAAGTCCAAGAAGATGGAACAGTTACTTGGGGTGCAGCACAGGCTGTGCAACCATTTGGGAATATCTTGCAAGTTGTTCAGATGACAGGTGAGCAGATTTATACAGCCTTAAATCAACAATATGATGAAGGTGAAAAATATTTCCTTCAAATGTCTGGAATTAAATATATCTACACGAAGGCTGACAATCCAACGGAAGAAAATCCTTATAAGGTTGTTAAAGCCTTCAAAGAAGATGGAACGGAGATTGTTCCGACAGAAACCTATACACTTGTCATCAACGACTTCTTATTTGGTGGTGGGGACGGCTTCTCGATTTTCAAAGAAGCTAAACTGATTGGTGCTATCAATCCAGATACAGAAGTATTTGTGGAGTACTTGACTGATTTAGAAAAAGCAGGTCAAACCATTAGTGCAACAATTCCAGGTAGAAAAGCATTTGTAGAGAAGTACGTAGAAGAACCAAAAGCAGAAGAAAAAGGAGATACTGCTGGGACAACTACCGATACGAAAACACCTGAAAAAGCAAGCGACGGTGGCGATAGTGTAGCAAATCAGAAAGCAAACGAGCAACCGGCACCATCTGGAAGTGTGGCTCCTATTTCAAATAAGAAAGCTGAAAAAGCATCAGGAAATCAAACACTTCCAAATACCGGTCAAGAAGCCCTAGGCTCACTTCTTATTAGCTTGGGTGGCTTAGTCTCACTCGGAATGGCTGTCTCAATGAGACGTAAGGAAGGGGAATAGGAATCAAGCATAAAAACGACAAATTTTCGAAGTATGTTCTAGGAGCGCTTCTTTTAGAGACTATCATGAGAGAAATACATAAAAACAATAGTGTTTCATCTTAGAGTAAGTTCTGCTTTTTTGTAAAAATTTAAAAAAACTTACATAACCTTGCTCTTGCAATCTGCTCTCTTCTGGGGTACAATAGAGAGGCAGACTTCCCTTAGTTAAATGGATATAACAAATTCCTCCTAAGAATTAGTTGCAGGTTCGATTCCTGCAGGGGAGATGGAGAGTATACGAAAAAGCCTAAATGATAGGCTTTTTTGCATTATTGAATTTCCTCACCTGCTGTCCATAAATAGTCTGTTTTCTGTTTATAAGATAAGCTATGGCAAGTACAGGAATAGCATAGGGCAGGATATTAGCTCCGAATACTTCATAACTAATGAAGAGAGGAGCCAGTATGGTATTGGAGGCTGTTCCAAATACGGCACAATACCCAAGGGCTGCAACAAGTTCAGTTGGTAGACCTAGTAATCCTGCTAAAACAGCCCCAGAACTAGCTCCAATCGCAAAGAGTGGAGTAACTTCGCCTCCTTGAAAACCTGCAGCCAAACAAAGGCAGGTTAGTAGGAGTTTTAGTAGCCAATCGTAAGCAAACACCTGTTCTCCAGCTAAACTGGCATCAATCAAGTTGGTTCCTAGACCAGTGTAACGACCTTGATGGAAGAAAAATAGTAGAACGGTTAGCCCGACTCCCATGATAGCTATTTTAATGTAAGGATTTGGAAGCCATCGAGTTGAGATGCTTTTTGCTTGCGCCAGAAACCAAGCAAATAAATTACCGACAAATCCAAAGCAGATGGCAATCAGAAGCCATTTAAAACTATCTGTAAAATGGAATGAGGTAGTCGCGATGGCATGCGAAAATTTCTCCAATCCCAGTAAATGGGAAGTAGTAGAAGCCGTGAAAGCGGCAACTAGACAATAGGGGAGACTAGTCCAAGAATATTGGCCAACGATTAAAACCTCAATGGCAAAGAAACTAGCAGCCAAAGGTGTTTGAAATAGCCCTGCAAAACCTGCGGCCATACCAATCTTTGTTACCATGTCTTTGGGCAAGTGTGTGAAACCATGTTTTTTTAACCAGTGTGAGAGACTGGCTCCAAGTTGGACAGCTACCCCCTCGCGACCAACGGAAGCACCAAAAAGATGACTGAGCCAAGTTGTAGAGATGATGAGCGGAATGAGAACTGGAGAAATTTGCACATTCTCACCTTGTCCAGCTTTGAAGACTAAGCCCATGCCTGCTTGGACTTCCCTCCCCCATTTTTGATAAATGAAAACAATCAACACCCCTACAAGTGGTAGAAAGGGGATTAGAAAAGTAAAATATTCAGATCGTAAGTCTCCAACTCCTAGTAGAATTTTCCCAAAAAGTGTGGTGATTATTCCTGCACCGACTCCAATTAAGCTGGAAAAGAAAAGGAGTTGGATGGCTTGTTTCATCTTATTCCTCATGTTTCGCTAACTTGGAAGATTGATAGGCTCTTGATTGGGCCATCATATCGCTAAAGGTTGCTTGAATGGCAGAGCGGTAATCCTCTTTTTGAACTAATTTTCCAACTCTTTCAAGGACAGCATTTTCTCGGCTGGTATCCAAAACAGGCTTACCTGTTGCTCGTTTGTAGGCTGTGACTTGGTCGACCAACTCCATTCGTTTTTCAAGTAGTTCAACCAATTGGCTATCAATCGTGTTAATCTGTTCGCGGATGCAATCCAAATTCATCTTATAAACCTCCGTATATTGTTTCAGTTGTTTTTTAGTATAGCAAAAAACAAGGCAGAATACTAGCCTTGTTTGAGGAAGTTACCAACTTGCTTTTTTAACCCCAGGAAGTTGACCAAGATGGGCTAATTCACGGAAGGTAATCCGACTCACACCGAATTTTCGCATATAAGCATGCGGACGGCCATCGGTCCTGTCGCGGTATTTCAGTCGATTTGGATTTGAGTCGCGAGGCAATTTTCGAAGTGCTTGATAGTCACCTTTTTCTTTGAGACTTTTTCTCAAATCTGCATAACGTTCGATTAATTCCAATTGCCTCTGATAGCGTGCCATTTTTGATTTTTTAGCCATAAAATTCTCCTTTTTTTAAAAAACTTAACCAGTTAATTATATATCAAAAAAATAAAGATTGCAAACAATAGGTGTACAATCTTAATAAAAGGCTAAAAGAAAACAGACTAGACCTATTGATAAGCCAGTCTGTTTGTCAGTTAATTCATTGTATCTAATTTTGCAACAAGGTCTGTCGCGAATTGCTCAAGGTTAACAATATCCTCATCTTCAGCGGCAAGGTCTACCTTAACATTTTCGGCACCCTTAGTTGCACCACGTGAACCCAACATGACATCAAAGTCATCTACTGCACTACAGAAGTCATCATAGAAGGTATCGCCAGAACCACAAACACCGTAGACCTTACCAGTCAAATCTAAGTCAGCTAGGTCAGCATAGAAATCAACAATTTCATCTGGAAGCTCACCGTCTCCACCGTAAGAATAGGTGTAGCTGGCTACCACGATGAGGTCCGCATCCAAGATTTCTTCTGTTTCAATAGTCGTACATTCGTGAACCTGTACTTCCAAGCCTAACTCTTCTAGCTTACTGGCGACGATGTCAGCAATTTCTTCTGTGTTACCAGTCATACTAGCGTAAACTATTTTTGCTAGTGCCATAATTTCCTCCAAATTACATAGTAATTCCATTATACCACACTCCCATCATTTTCAAAAGGGGAAGTTTATGCTAAAATGATGAAAAGGAGTTGCTATGACAATTTACAGTAAAATTATTGAAAAAATTCACGAATACGACACGATTATTATTCACCGACATAAACGACCAGATCCGGATGCCATTGGTAGTCAAGTTGGCTTGCAGAAACTCTTGCAGAAGAATTTTCCTGAAAAAACCATCAAGGTAACCGGTTTTGAGGAACCAAATCTTGCTTGGATGGCAGGAATGGACGTAGTTGCAGACCAAGACTATCAAGGAGCCTTGGTTATCGTGGCAGACACTGCCAATACGGCGCGTGTGGATGACGACCGCTATGCTCAAGGAGATTTCTTGATTAAAATCGATCATCACCCCAATGAAGAGCCTTATGGCGACCTGCTCTGGGTCAATACGGAAGCCAGCTCGTGCAGTGAAATGATTACGGAACTAGCCATCCAATGCCAACTGGAACTAGATGGAGAGATTGCTCGTCTACTCTATGCAGGAATTGTGGGCGATACAGGCCGCTTTCTCTATCCAGCAACCAGCTCGCGCACCTTTGAGATTGTTGCTCGTCTCCGCCAAGAAGATTTTGACTTTGCAAGGATGTCGCGCCAGATGGACACTATTGATTTCAAGATTGCCAAGTTGACAGGTTACGTCTACGACAACTTGGAAGTGGATGAACATGGTGCGGCGCGTGTCGTTTTGACACAGGATATTCTCAAAAAATACGGGGTGACCGATGCGGATACATCCTTTATCGTAGGTGCACCAGGACGGATTGGAATCGTTCAATCTTGGGGGATTTTTGTGGAACAAACTGACGGAAATTACAGAGTCCGTTTGCGCAGTAAGTATCTTCCAATCAACGAGATTGCCAAACGCCACGATGGCGGTGGCCACCCACTAGCAAGTGGTGCTAACTCTTATTCACTCTCCGAAAATGAGCAAATATACCAAGAAATCCAAGAGGTAGTGAGGAATGCAAGCAAGTAGTCGCTCACTTCGTCTTATGGGCACTGTCATTGAAACCAGAATTTGGCATCCTCAGGCAGAACCAATTTTGGATCAGGTAGAAGAGCTTCTCTATCTCTACAAGGATCGATTTTCTGCCAATGACTTGACCTCTGAATTGATGGAGGTCAACCTCAATGCAGGTGTTCAGGCGGTTCCTGTTGCCGATGACCTGTATGAATTGATTAAGTTGGGCAAAGAGCACAGTCTGGCTCAGGGATCTTTTTTGAATATTACCATTGGCCCCCTTGTGCAAAGCTGGCGGATTGGATTTAGCGATGCAAAACTTCCAACTCAAGAAATGATCAGTGAAAAACTCCAACTCATCAATCCAAGGGACATCGAATTAGATGACCAAGAGCAGACAGTCTATTTGAAAAAAGAAGGCATGGCGATCGATCTAGGTGCTCTTGCTAAAGGATATGTGGCAGATAAGATTGTCGACTTCCTTAAAAGAATAGGTGTGGAAGCTGGACTGATTAACCTGGGTGGCAACGTCCTGACCTTTGGTCAAGCTTCTCACAATGCAGATGGCTATTGGCGAATTGGTATACAGGATCCTCAGAAACCACGTGGTGAAAATGCCCTCGTCCTCAAAATAGGAGAAGAATCGGTAGTCACCTCTGGTATTTACGAAAGAACCCTTACCGTGAATGGAAAGATCTATCATCATATTTTGAGTCCCGAGACCGGCTATCCAATCGAGTCGCAGCTGGCTAGTTTGACCATTGTGTCCAAACAATCCGTTGATGGTGAGATTTGGACGACACGACTGTTTGGTCAGGAAATAACTCGGATTTATAAGATGGTAGAAGAAACTGATGGTATCGAGGCGGTTCTGATTGGGCTGGATGGCAGTATTCTAGTGACCTCAGGGCTTTCTGAGAAAGTTCTTGCTGGTAAAGAAAGGATTTCTGATAGCTTGGGCAGTCCTTCAAGAGGGGGATTTGGCGCCAGAGTCACTTCTGACCTTGCTTCAGGTGCTTCCGTACTATAACTTGAAAAAATATTAAAAAAATAGGTAAAAAGACTTGCCATAAGAACAAACTTTTGGTAAACTTAAATGGTTATAATCTATGGCTCGGAAAGAGTCCATGGCAGAAAGGAATTTTAAAATGAAAAAAGATATCCATCCAGAATATCGCACTGTTGTCTTCATGGACACAACTACCGGCTACAAGTTCCTTAGCGGTTCAACTAAGAAATCTAACGAAACAGTTGAATTCGAAGGTGAAACTTACCCATTGATCCGTGTGGAAATTTCATCAGACTCACACCCATTCTATACTGGACGTCAAAAGTTCACTCAAGCAGATGGACGTGTGGATCGCTTCAACAAAAAATACGGTCTCAAATAATCAGCGTTATAAAAGCGTTAGAAACGTTGATTTTAAGCCATTCCCGAGCTATGGGAATGGTTTTCTTTTTGAAAAAGTAACGGAAATGGTAACGGCTGGGCGTTACATTCCCAAAAATTGGGCAAACTTTTCAGCCGTTTTTTCTTTGCCTCTAGAAATTGGAGAGGGCTTTTTTGGTGCGTGATTGCCAAAATGATTGCCATTGGTTTACATACTCATGAATTAAGCAAACTTATGGGGTGTGTGAAGGTAAAGCATTATATTTCAGCCTGTTCGAAGACGTATTTTATGATTTGTGAACTAGTAATACTCTTCGAAAATCAAAATTATCCGTTGTCAACTTGTCTTGATGAACTCCAGTTCTATCTTCGACTTCGTTTCCTAGGCTACTTTTGATTTTCGTTGAGTATAAATCGTATCCCCTCAGATGTAACTAGATTTTTAGTTTCAATGAGAGATGATTTTTGCTATAATGGAACGAGTAAGAATTTGAAGTGAAAGTATGAGGAAATTGATGAAAAATAAGGGCACAATCGATAGTCGAGTAGACTACTCACTTATTTTACCGGTCTTTTTTTTATTAGTTGTGGGGATTATTTCTCTCTACATTGCGGTTAGTCAAGATTATCCGGATAATGTTGTACAGATGGTTGGTCAACAAATTGCTTGGATAGGAATTGGAACAGTGGCAGCTTTTTTGGTCATGTTCTTTTCCACTAAGTTTCTGTGGCAAATCACACCTTACTTGTACGTACTTGGGCTAGGACTTATGGTATTGCCTTTGTTTTTCTACAGTCCAGACTTAGTAGCATCAACGGGAGCAAAAAACTGGGTAACGATTGGTGGAATGACTCTTTTCCAACCATCCGAATTTATGAAAATAGCCTACATCATTATGTTGTCAAGGGTGATTGTCACCTTTCATAAGTATTATCCAAATCGAAAAATTCGTGAGGATTTTATGTTGATTGGTTATATGACACTGTTTACTATCCCAGTCTTGATTTTATTGGCCTTACAGAAAGATTTAGGAACTTCCTTAGTATTTGTAGCAATCTTTAGCGGAATGCTTCTATTATCAGGAGTTTCTTGGAAAATTCTATTACCGACTGCCTTAACGGGGATCGTTTTGGTTGGTGGATTTATGCTGATTTTTATTTCTCCTGGTGGAACAACATTCCTCCACAATTTGGGGATGGATACTTATAAAATCAATCGTATTGCAGCCTGGCTTGATCCCTTTAAAAATGCCCAATCAACGACCTACCAGCAAGCTCAAAGTTTGATAGCTATCGGAAGTGGTGGCTTAAAAGGACTAGGTTTCAATAAAACAAATCTTCTTATCCCTGTTCGAGAAAGTGATATGATTTTTACGGTGATTGGAGAGGACTTTGGTTTTATTGGAGGGACGGTATTGATTGGACTATACTTGTTGCTCATTTATCGAATGCTGAGGGTAACGTTGAAGTCAAATAATCGATACTACACCTACATATCAACTGGCTATATCATGATGCTGTTGTTCCATGTGTTTGAAAATGTTGGCGCTGCGACTGGTTTGTTACCTCTAACTGGTATTCCTTTGCCGTTTATCTCCCAAGGTGGTTCGTCCATGGTTTCAAATCTAATTGGTGTTGGTCTAGTGCTGTCAATGGGGTATCAGTCACGACTAGCTGATGAGAAGGAAATAAATCGATCACGTCGCTATAGAAAAATTACGATAAAACGTTAGAAAGTTGGTTTATATGACAAGAGTTGCGGTTGTTTTAGCCGATGGTTTTGAAGAAATCGAAGCATTGGCCCCTGTAGATGTATTTCGTCGAGCTCATTTTGACTGTCAGATTGTTGGTTTAGATAGTCATGAAGTGGAGGGATCGCACGGTATTCGTGTTCAAACTGACCAAGTCTTTGATGGAGACCTGTCTTCCTTTGATCTGATTGTTTTACCAGGAGGAATGCCAGGTTCTGTCCACCTTAGAGATTCAGAGTCACTGATTACGGAATTGCAAAGAGCGGTTGCATCAGGAAAATCAGTAGCAGCAATTTGTGCGGCACCAATTGTTCTGGATAAGGCTGGTTTGTTAGATAGTCGTCACTATACATGTTTCCCAGGGAAAGAAAAAGATATTCCGTCAGGTATTCATCTGGAAGAGGATGTGGTCGTTGATGGTCCAGTTATCACTAGCCGAGGCGCTGGAACAAGTTTGGATTTCGCCTATAAATTGGTTGATTTATTTGGTGGAGATGGGGAAGGCCTAGCTCAAACAATGGTTTATCATAGTTAAAGTAATGAAGAAGATGGAGCTAATGTTTCCTCTTCTTTATTTCTATCAAAATATTAGAAAATATGGTATAATAAAGGGTATTCGTTAGAATGATTTTTGCTCTAAAAATATGTCTCGCTTTTATCCAGATGGATTGGCTTTTCTATTTTTAAGGAGCAACAAATAGAAAATAAGGAAAAGAAATGACAGAAGAAATCAAAGATTTACAAGAGAAGGCTCAAGAATATGATGCCAGTCAGATTCAAGTCTTGGAAGGTCTTGAAGCTGTTCGAATGCGTCCAGGGATGTATATCGGCTCAACATCTAAAGAAGGTCTCCATCACTTGGTTTGGGAAATTGTCGACAACTCAATCGATGAGGCGCTGGCTGGTTTTGCGGATAAAATTGAAGTTTATATTGAGCCAGATAACTCTATCACGGTTATTGATAATGGACGTGGTATTCCGGTAGATATTCAGGAAAAAACTGGTCGTCCAGCGGTAGAAACTGTCTTTACAGTGCTCCATGCAGGTGGTAAATTTGGCGGAGGCGGTTATAAGGTCTCAGGTGGATTGCACGGCGTAGGTTCATCAGTCGTAAACGCCCTATCTACTCAGCTAGACGTCCATGTCTACAAAAATGGTCAGGTCTATTTCCAAGAGTATAAACGAGGTGAAGTTGTTGCAGATTTGGAGGTTGTTGGAGAAACAGACCGTTCTGGTACAACTGTACATTTTACACCTGATCCAGAAATTTTTACTGAGACGACTGAGTTCGACTTTGCAAAATTAAATAAGCGGATCCAAGAATTGGCCTTCCTGAATCGTGGTTTAAATCTCTCTATTACGGACAAACGTGAGGGAGTAGAGCAAACAAAGGAATATCACTACGAAGGTGGTATTGCTTCCTACGTTGAGTATCTTAATGAAAACAAGGATGTCATTTTTGAGACTCCTATCTATACAGAAGGTGAAATGGATGATATTACCGTTGAGGTTGCCATGCAATATACGACGAGTTATCATGAAAACGTAGTTAGTTTTGCCAACAATATTCACACGCATGAAGGTGGTACCCATGAGCAGGGATTCCGTACAGCTCTGACACGTGTTATCAACGACTACGCCAAGAAAAATAAAATTCTCAAAGAAAATGAGGATAATTTGACTGGTGAAGATGTGCGTGAAGGCTTGACAGCGGTCATTTCTGTTAAGCACCCAGGGCCTCAATTTGAGGGACAAACTAAGACAAAACTTGGGAATAGTGAAGTGATCAAAATTACCAACCGCCTTTTCTCTGATGCCTTTGCAGAATTTCTTTTGGAAAATCCACAGATTGCTAGACGGATTGTTGAAAAAGGGATCTTGGCGAGCAAGGCTCGTATTGCTGCTAAGCGTGCGCGTGAGGTAACTCGTAAGAAATCGGGTCTTGAAATCTCAAACCTCCCAGGTAAGTTAGCGGACTGTTCCTCAAATGATGCAACGAAGACAGAGCTTTTCATCGTTGAGGGGGACTCAGCCGGTGGTTCAGCTAAATCCGGTCGCGACCGTGAATTTCAGGCTATTTTACCGATTCGTGGTAAAATTTTGAACGTAGAAAAAGCCAGCATGGACAAGATTTTGGCCAACGAAGAAATCCGTAGTCTATTTACAGCTATGGGAACTGGCTTTGGTGCGGATTTCGACGTTAGCAAGGCACGTTATCAAAAATTAGTCATTATGACAGATGCCGATGTCGATGGTGCCCATATTCGGACACTCCTTCTGACATTATTTTACCGCTACATGCGTCCTGTTGTAGAAGCGGGATACGTATATATCGCTCAACCACCTATTTACGGTATCAAGGTTGGAAGTGAGATAAAAGAATATATTCAACCTGGGGTTAATCAAGAGCAAGAATTACAAGATGCCTTAGAAAGACATAGTACGGGACGGTCCAAGCCAACGATTCAACGTTACAAAGGTTTGGGAGAAATGGATGATCATCAGTTGTGGGAAACTACGATGAATCCTGAAAATCGTCTCATGGCACGCGTTTCAGTTGATGATGCGGCAGAAGCCGATAAGATTTTTGACATGCTAATGGGGGATAAGGTTGAACCTCGTCGAGAGTTTATCGAGGAAAATGCTGTTTATTCAACATTGGATGTCTAAAAACTAAAAAAACAAGTGCATATACTAGAGATTTATGGTATAATTAAGCGATATTTTCTAGTAATTACTATGAGCTAAGGAGATTTACATGCCTACAGGAACAATCATCTTAATCGTTTCGATTGTTATTATTTTAATCATTGCCTATGTAGCTTGCCTGATTGTTCGTAAACGAAATGACAACCTTTTGGTTGCATTGGAAGAACGTAAGGAAGAGCTATTTAACCTTCCAGTTAATGAAGAAGTCGAAACTGTCAAAGCACTTCATTTGATTGGTCAAAGTCAGGTATCATTCCGTGAATGGAATCAAAAATGGGTTGATTTGTCGCTCAATTCATTTGCCGATATTGAAAATCATATCTTTGAGGCAGAAGGCTATAACAATGCCTTTCGCTTTGTGAGTGCAAAGAATGCTATCGACAGTATCGACAGCCAAATTGATTTAATTGAAGAAGACATCGCCTCTATCCGTCATGGTTTGATGGAGTTGAAGGAGCAAGAAGAGAAAAACTCTGGTCGCGTAAAGCATGCGTTAAACTTGTTCGATAGTTTACAGGAAGCTGTTCGTGAAAATCCAGATAGCTACGGTGAGACACTACCAGAACTTGAGAAACAATTGAAAAATATTGAAGTTGAGTTTTCTGAATTTGTGATGCTCAATTCCTCAGGTGACCCGATTGAAGCTTCTGAAATCCTTGATAAGACTGAAGAGCATATGATTGCTCTCAATCAAATCATGGATCGCATTCCAAGTTTGATTGAACGAGTTACAAAAGATTTCCCAGAGCAATTGGAAGATTTGGAGTCGGGCTATCGTAAGCTAGTTGAGCAGAATTATTTGTTCACAGAAGCTAACATCGAGTCACAGTTCCAAAATATTCGCGTTTCAATTCGTGAAAATACTGCTTTGATTGTTTCCTTTGATTTGGATGCTGCAGAAGCTGAAAATGAGGGAATTCAAGTAAAAATTGATCATTTGTATAAAGTCTTCAATCGTGAAATCGAAGCGAATAAGGAAGCTGTTAAGATTAGTAAAAACTTGCCAAAATTCTTGGAGCATGTTGTCCAAAATACACAGCTCTTGGATGAGGAAAGCCAACGCCTAAATGCAACTTACTTGCTGGCAGATAGCAAACTTTCACGGATCAATCAGCTTAAAGCTCGTTTGGAATCGATTGAAATTGTTGTTACAGAAAGTGTGGAAGATATTGAAAATCCACAAGTTGCATATTCTATTTTGGAAGAGCGTTTGGACCATTCATTGGCAAGCTTGAAAGAAATCGAAGAGGAGCAGCTTGTTTTAGCTGACTATCTTAAATCACAAGAATTGTCAGAGAACACAGCGCGTAAGAAAGCTACACTTTATATCAACAAATTGCATACCCTTAAGCGTTATATGGAAAAACGCAACCTTCCAGGAATTCCAGCTGAATTTTTAACAAACTTCTTTAGAACGAGCGATCATGTGGAAGCCTTGATTGCCGAGCTAGACTATAAACGAATCAATATCGAAGTTGTTAACCGTTTGTTGGAAAATGCAACGTATGATATGAATCAATTGGAAGAGTTAGCGTATTTGATTGTGCAAAATGCGACTTTAACAGAGCAGTTGCTACAATACTCTAACCGTTATCGTTCATTCGATGAAAGTGTGCAAAAAGCATTTAACCGTTCATTATCAATTTTTGAAAAAGATTTTGATTACCAAGCAGCATTTGAAGAAATTTCATTTGCTTTGGAAACAGTTGAACCTGGTGTTACAGAGCGTTTTGTACGTTCATACGAAAAAACTCGCGAAGCCATTCGCTACTAGATAAAAAGCCATTTGGCTTTTTATTTTTATACTTTGAAAGGAATATCGGAAATGACAACTGGATTATTAGTTATGGATGTTGATTCAACATTAATTTTGGAAGAAGGAATAGATCTACTTGGAGAAGAGGCCGGTTTAGGAGAGCAAGTTGCAGCAATTACCGAACGTGCTATGCGTGGGGAATTGGATTTTGAAGAAGCCTTACGTGAACGTGTGGCGTTGTTAAAGGGACTGCCTGTTTCGGTGTTTGATCGAATTATCAAAAAAATCCACTTTACGCCTGGAGCGGCAGAATTAGTCTTAGAATTAAAAATGCGAGGCTATAAGGTAGCAGTAGTTTCAGGCGGGTTTCATGAAACAGTCGATCGACTAGCTGCACAGTTAGAGTTAGACTATGTTCGGGCTAATCGATTAGAAGTAGTGGATGGAGTATTGACGGGACAAGTATTGGGTGAAATTGTAACGAAAGATACTAAAAAAGCATGTTTAGAAGAATGGGCGACAGAAAATGGGCTGAGTCTATCTCAAACGATTGCCATGGGGGATGGAGCAAATGATCTACCAATGATTCAACGAGCAGGAATTGGAGTAGCTTTCTGTGCAAAGCCGATTGTCCAAGAACAGGCGCCCTACCAAATAAATGAAAAAAATCTCTATAAACTAATAGAGATTTTATACTCAATTAAAATCAAAAATAGCCGATATCCAATCTCTATGTACAATTGATTTGAGTTGATAAACAGTTAAGGTTTGAATAATCTCTTGAAGTTTATCGATTACCTCATTTAAAGTCTTAAATAC
>NZ_JAOTGI010000017.1:0-41456 GCF_044427255.1 Streptococcus sp. 2021WUSS126
ATCACCCTGCACGTTTGGTTCGTCTTCTTTAATTTTCAAAGGTCTTGTTCGTTATCGCGATCTCGCGACAACTATCTTAGTTTATCATTTCTTGGAAACTTTGTCAACACTTTTTTGAAACTTTTTTTCGTTCCTCTGTTAACTAGTTACTCAAGAGACAACTCATTTATTCTATCATCTTCTACTGGACTTGTCAACACTTTTTTGAAACTTTTTTTCGTTCCGCTATTAACTAGCACCTCAAGAGACAACTCATTTATTCTATCATCTAGTTTGGTAATTGGCAACCGGTTTTTGGGGATTTTTTACACTGAAAGTTCTATGCAGATACTAAAGCATAAGGTTAATTCCAAATAATACCGCTGAATCAGTCAATCCGGCACTTAAGTTACTATTGGCTGAGTATCACATTTAGTCACTCCTCTACTCTTCATAGGAGAGGGGGCTAATTTCAACTTGAAATTTGTTTTTTCTCCTATTCCTTCTTCTCTTTGCTATAACCTATATAAAAAGAAACTGAGCAGAACTTTTTATGATGCTTCTGCCCAATTTCTTAATTCGATTAACATAATGTCAGTGACTAGCTTTAGCGAAAGTCTTTCAAATGAATTTGTAAATCACGTATCATTTCACGGCGACCATTAAAACATTGTCCGCTAATTAATTTTTCGTATTTATCAAGTTGATCATTGCTCAGATTTTTTCGATAATCTCTCAAGGCACCTCTCAACATTAATAGTTCATCGTTTATCAATCCCGGTGATTGTATTGCGTGAGATAATTCGTGAATATCTTCATGTGGCATACGGTCAAACTTGCGTTTTTGACTTTCCTGTTTGCGGATACGATCCTTGATTCGATTTCTGAACTTAACTTTAAAATAACAATATAATTGAACTTGTTCATCAACTAGCCACGGTTGATCTTCCAACAATTCAAACAAGGTCATCATTCCTTCTTGTTCCCAATCATCTCGATCCCATAGTTTAATGTAAAACTCTTTTCGAGCCTTGTTTACAATGCCTTTGACGCTTGCGTACACTTTTTCGAATTCCATTTCTTAATCTCCTTTTGTTGATGGTTTAAGTTTATCGAAAAGTGCTGGCTTTCTACAGGACATTTTTGTCTAGCTTACTTTATTTGATTTTTCTTTTTTAAAGTGCATTTGCTATTGATACTCTTGGCAAACATTGCATTCTGCTCCAGAAGGGAATTATTTGGTATAGTTCTAAGATTGTGATAAATAACTATATGATTCGTTTTTCTTGTAAATGCCCTGTTTCTGATGTGTATCATGTAAAAAAGCCCTCGCCAAGATTATGTACTTAGCGAAGGCTTGGTGGTTATTTTAGTGGTTAAGAGTGAGGGCAGATCCGTTATGGAATGTCTTGCCCAGAAGTATTTTATACTACTCTTTCGTATTAATTTTCTCTTTTACTTCTTCATAAGAAAGGGGATGAACATCTTCGTCATCGTGTTCAATATTCTCTGGCATTTTGCCTGTTTCATACAGAGATTTAATTTGAACACTATCAAGAGTTTCATATTTGAGAAGTGCTTCTGCAATCAGTTTGTGTGTATCACGGTTTGATTGAATAATATCTGCAGCTTTATTACGAGCCTCATTTAGCAAATCTCTTACTTCATTATCTAACTCATATGCAGTTTGCTCAGAAATATGTTTTTGAGTTGTTTGTCCACCAAACATTGCATGACTGCCTTCATACTGCATTGGTCCCATTTTTTCACTCATACCATATTCTGCAACCATGGCACGCGCCATCTGTGTAGCTTGTTCAAAGTCATTTGAGGCACCGGTTGTTTGGGTATTGAAAATAATTTCTTCCGCAACACGTCCACCCATAAGACCAGCCAATTGCTCCTTCATATCTTCTTTAGATAGAAGCATTTGATCTTCTTTAGGGAGGGCAATCATGTATCCACCTGCGCGACCGCGGGGAACAATTGTTACTTTGTGAACTTCACGTGCATTTGATAGTACGAGACCAACAATTGTATGACCTGCTTCATGGTAGGCAACGATTTCGCGTTCTTTGGCTGAAACTTGACGGTCTTTCTTAGATGGACCTGCAATAACACGATCTTCTGCTTCGTCAATATCTGAAGCATCAATGACAGTCTTGTTTCGACGTGCAGCTACAAGGGCTGCTTCGTTAAGAACATTCTCTAAATCTGCACCAACAAATCCTGGTGTTTGTTGTGCTACTAATTTCAAATCTACATCTGCTGCTAGTGGTTTATTCTTCGCATGAACTTTAAGGATTGCTTCACGTCCTTTAACATCCGGACGACCAACCAATACTTTACGGTCAAAACGACCTGGACGAAGAAGGGCAGGGTCTAAAACATCACTACGGTTGGTTGCGGCAATGACAATGATCCCTTCGTTCCCTTCAAAACCATCCATTTCAATTAAGAGTTGGTTGAGGGTTTGTTCACGTTCATCGTTACCGCCACCCATGCCGACACCACGTTGGCGACCGACAGCATCGATTTCATCGATGAAAATAATGGCTGGTGCTGCTTTTTTTGCATCTTCAAATAATGAACGAACACGGCTGGCACCGACACCAACAAACATTTCAACAAAATCTGAACCAGAAATAGAGAAGAATGGCACACCCGCTTCACCCGCTACTGCTTTGGCAAGCAAGGTTTTACCTGTTCCTGGAGGACCCTCTAGTAGCACACCTGCTGGAATACGTGCTCCAAGTTTAGTAAAGCGTTTTGGATCCTTCAAAAATTCAACAACTTCAACTAATTCTTGTTTTTCTTCCTCTGCACCTGCTACATCTGAGAAACGTACCTTGATGTTACTTTGTTCCAAAGCTTTAGCTTTATTCCGTCCAAAGTTCATTGCACCACGTGCTCCACCGCCACCTTGGTTCATCATCATCATGAAGAATACACCAGCAATGATAAGCGGTAACAAATTAAAGACAATATTTAACCAAAGTCCATTTGAACTTTCAGGTTTAATAGTAACCTTTACTCCATTTTCATTTGCAAGAGCTTGTAGCTCTGACAAATTCGTTTCTGACGGTAAAATTAGTGACTTAAAGTTTTTATACTTAACTTTGCTAGAAACTTGGAATAACTTAATAGATGAAGCTAACTCATCTTTAGCTTCCTGTTCTGTTTTGTACTTACCAGTAATTTCAATAACACTTGAATTTGGTTGATAAGTAATTTCAGATACATTATTATTTTTCAATTCAGTTACTACTTGTGAATAACTGATTTCTTGAGTTGCTACTTGCTGACCAGCATTAAAAAATTGAAAGGCTGTCACAATAGTGGCAATAACGAGAATAATGAGAAAAGGATTTTTTATAAATCCTTTATTTGGTTGATTGTTCATAATATAGTAGGAAACCTTTTTCTATTTTGTGTAAACTTCCTCTTTGAGTACGCCAACATAAGGAAGATTACGATAATTTTCATCATAATCTAAGCCAAATCCAACTACAAATTCATTTGGAATAGTAAAGCAAGTGTAGTCTGGCTCGATTTCAACAACACGCCCTTCTGGTTTATCAAGAAGAGTAGCAATTTTAATAGAACCTGCTTGACGCAAAGCAAAGAGTTCTTTCAATTCTTTTAATGTGCGGCCTGTGTCAATAATATCCTCTATAAAGATGATATGTCGACCTGCAACACTATTGTCCAAATCCTTGATAATCTTAACGGTACCGCTACTCTCCGTTCCGCCATGGTAGCTAGAAACAACCATATAATCCGTTTCTACATGGGCATCAATATGTTTCATTAATTCTGCCATAAATGGGATAGAACCTTTTAAAATTCCTACAAGAATAGGATTCTTATCTGCATAGTCTGTTGCTAGAATTTGACCGAGTTCTTTGCATTTTGCAACGATTTCTTCTTCTGAAACAAGAATTTTCTTAATATCTTTGTCCAACATAGTTGTTCTACTCTTTCATTTTTATATATAAGGTAGCTTTGATTATATCATTTTTTACTGATTTACTCAAATCACTGCTAACAAGATTCGTAATTCCATAAATTTCTCCATTCTGCTCGATAATAAGCGCATTTTGTCGAACTTTCTGTGAGATTTTATTATCAATAAACCAACGGCGGAGTTTTTTATTTACTCCGTTTATTAAAATGGTATCCCCAGCCTGCCTTCTCCTCACTACAATTGGATTTTCTGTAGGAAAATATAAAATACTATCCGCTTCTTCCAAAGGATGATTGAGAGAAAAAATATATGAACCGTAAGAAAAAATACCCTCTGATTTTATCATGATTTTTTCTGGTTGACTATCCGTCTCTGGTCCTATTTTATAAATTTGAAAACGATGATAATCCTTCTCTAACATGTAATCATTTTTCAATAAATGATAGTAGTTAGCTTTTGAACGCAAGATGTGTAATACTTCATTAAATTGTGGACGAGAGAGCTGTAAATCAGGAAATTTTTCCAAATATTCCTCTAATAGATAACTTTGTACCGCAGGTGTCTGTTGTTGAAAACTCATCACATCTGTAACGGATAAATCCTGTGTCAAATCTCTTAGCGCTTGAAATAGATTATTTGTATCAACTGCAAGATTATTGAAAGCAAGTTCGATTTTAGGATTTTCCTGTTTTAACTTTGGTAAATAGTCATTTCTGACTCTATTTCGAAAATATTTGAAATCTGCATTACTACAATCTTCAAAATGAAATAGCTTATCAAAATCTGCCTTTTTAAAAGATAAAAGTGGTCGAATAAGTTCTCCTGTTGCAAAAGGCTGAGTCGGTTGAATTGCTGATAAGTGACGTAAACGCCCTCCTCTAATCAATCGCATAAAGACAGTTTCTGCTTGATCATCTGCATGGTGGGCTGTCACTAGTGCAGTGTAGCCTTCCTTCTCCATGATTGTAGCAAAAAATCCATAACGCCATTTTCGTGCCGCTTCTTCTGAAAAATCACCTTCAAAATAGGACAGATAAAAGGGAACATTACTTTCTTCTGCTAACTGTTTAAGATATTTTTCCTCGATGACAGATTCTTCCCTCTGTCCATGATTAATATGGGCAATTCCAAGTTCAATCCCTAACACTTGTTTGCATTCGTATAAAAGATGGAATAGGTTCATAGAATCTACCCCACCGGATACGGCTACTAGTACTTTCTTATGTTTATCAAAAAAGTGACCATCCTGTGTCACTTTTAAAAATCTATCTTTCATTTACTTTAAAATCCCGTAAATATCATTTGCAATTTGTGTAATCTCATCATAATTTGATTTATCTGTAAAAATAGATAAAACAAAAGGAGATCCTGCGTAAACAATCGCTACATCGTGTTTGACATCATCTGCATCGCCAATTTTATGAGCAACTGGAACTGAGATGTCTTTCGAAATACGTTGATTATCAAATTGAGTAGATAACAAACTTTCTAGCACATAGCCATTTTGAATATATAAGGCTTCCATCATTTTCCCTGCGATTTCAGCTGAAGTTTCACGTGTAACCATACTCCACTCACTACCTGTTTTAGCAGTTATTACTTGATAAAAATTGGAATCGAATTTATTAGCTACATAATAAGAAAGTAAGTTACTAGCTACATTATCTGACTCTTTAGCAGTCTTATTGATCAATTCTTCCACTGAATAATCTTTGTTGTCAGGAGTTTTTGACAGTGAACCACTTCCTCTAGCAACATAAGCTCCTGGGAAGGACATAGATTCGGCTGTATATTTCACTTTAGTAGTCAAATCAATATACCCAGCATTCAATTGCTCTTGAACGTAATAAAGAATTGGTAGTTTAGCAATGCTGGCAGAATAGAATAGTTTCTCTTGATTTACACCTGCAGTTTGACCTGTTGACAATTGTTTCACATATATACCAATAGTATCTTTGGAATATTTGTTAGTCAACAACTCTTGAACGGCTTCTACTCTATTATCCGTTTTAGAAAGATTATTTACTGCACTCCAACCTTTATCTGTAACATAGGCAAAATCACCTAGGGAAGTTGTTACGATTTTAGAAACCATAACAGCTTGATAGGGTTGTAAATCATTTTTTATTTCCGTAGCTTCGTTAGCAATTGGTGAGGTTAACAATGTGAAACCTTTTTTTGTCCAATAAGTTTGCTCAACAGTAGTTTCTGTAACAATTACATCATCAAATAGTAGATGCCTACTTGCAAGAATGTAACCCTTGTCATCTATTTGGAAAACCAATTCTTTTTTACTATTGACTAGAACATCCGTAATAGAAAAATGTTGGTTCGGCTGTAATTGTCCACCTGCTATAGTCAGTTCTTCATCCGAATAAAGATTCTCAGTTTGAAAAACATTTGGGTTTTGAGGGATAGTTTGAAAATACTGATCATAGATAGTATGAGTCAATTCGTATTCTTCTTGCGCTGTGAGTTCAAATGGTATTTCTGTACTATCGACCACCTGCCATCCAAATAAAACTGGCAATAACCATACGAGCAGTTTTTTCTGCATACTCCCTCCTTTCTACGATTCATTTTCTTCTAACTTTAATTCTCTATTCTTTTGATTCAACTCTTCTAATTTTTCATCAGAATGCTGTAAAAATTGCTCTACAATTTTAAAAATAGATTCGGTCATTTTGGTAACCCTGGAATATTGTAGACAAATTCCCCTTCTTTAGAGTATTGATACTTAGCCCGAACATACTTTGCTGCGTATTCCTCATTTTTCAATTTTGCAACCATCTCTGCTTCCTGCTTCTGTTCTTTGGTCAGTTCTTCATAATTTTTTTCCAATTCAGCAAGTTTCTTTTCCTGCTGCTGAATATTAGTGTAAGTCCCAACAAGATTGTAGGCAGGCAACATAAAAAGAAAGATAACTAGAATGAGAATTGCACCCATAAAACGATTTTTTTGTTGGCGTTCTGCCAATTGATGCTGAGTTTTTTTACGCTCCGACTGAATAAAGGCATTATTCAGTTGTAGAATTTTAGATTTCTTCATCTTTTTCTATCCTTTTTTCACTGATAATTTCATACATTTTCAGTGCGTCTTCTTTTTTAGTTGAATCTTTCATTTCAAGTACTTTTACAGTGAGTAGTTTATTACCAAATTGGATTTCAACCTGATCATTTACTTTTAAATCTGTTGAAGATTTCGCCAAAATCCCATTGACTTTTATTCGTCCTTTATCGGCAACTTCCTTCGCAACTGTTCGACGCTTGATAATGCGGGATACTTTCAAATATTTATCTAGTCTCATACTTTACCTCAGTTCACTATTTTACCATTTTTCAAGGTATTTGAGAAATTTATTCTGCCTTCCTTGCTTTAATTTCTTTTAATTTTTCGGCAAAAGAAATCAATTCCTCTAATATTTCATATTCTTTTTTCTGTTGAATGTTAAACACAACAGCTAGTTTTCCTTTATTTTCCGTTATCTGAGCTTTCAAATTTGTCACAGATAAAGCTTCAAAGTAATCTTGCGTTAGGAAAATTTGACCAGCCATAGGTTCGAATGTTACTGTCACTTGATGTTGTCGTCTAAGAACTGTATGACAGAAAACTTGGTCTAAAAATGACTTCAATAGACCGATTTCCAGTAAGTAGGCTACTACATCAGGATACTCTCCAAAACGGTCTATCAATTCTTCTTGTAATTCTTGATAGTTGACACGACTGTCAATATTCTTTATACACTTGTAAATTTCAATTTTTTGTCGCTGATCAGCAATATAGTCACTTGGTAGATAGGCGTCAATCTGTAGGTTGACCTCAGTGTTGCTTTTCTGACGTTGGGCTGCCTTACCTTGTTTTTCCAAGATGGCTTGCTCCAGCAATTGTGAATACAGTTCATACCCTACAGAATCAATAAATCCGGACTGGGCAGCGCCCAAAATATTTCCAGCTCCACGGATAGACAAATCTTGCATGGCAATCTTGAAACCCGATCCTAGTTCTGTAAAGCCCTTGATTGCCTCCAAACGTTTTTCAGCTACTTCTGTCAGGGACTTGTCTGGACGGTACATGAGATAGGCATAGGCAATCCGACTGGAACGGCCAACACGTCCTCGAAGTTGATAGAGAGTTGACAGTCCCATGTGATCGGCATTTTCAATAAAGAGGGTATTCGCATTTGGAATATCAACACCTGTTTCGATGATTGTTGTGGTCACTAGAATATCATACTCACCCTCTACAAAGGCATAGAGAGTATTTTCTAATTGGATTTCCGACATTTGTCCATGGACGTATCCTATAGTAGCTTCTGGAACCAATTCTTTTAATTCAGACACTTTCTGTTCAATGGTGTCAACTTTATTGTAAAGATAGTAAACCTGACCTCCGCGATCCATCTCACGAAGCATTGCATCTCGGATAACGGAAGGATTTGTTTCCATCACATAAGTTTGTACAGGATAGCGATTTGTCGGTGGAGTCTCAATTACTGATAAGTCACGGATTCCCAACATGGACATTTGCAATGTCCGAGGAATCGGAGTTGCAGTTAGGGTTAGGACATCTATTTTCTTTTTCAGTTCCTTCAAGCGTTCCTTATGCTTGACACCAAACCGTTGCTCTTCATCAATAACCAGTAAACCTAAATCAGCAAAAACAACATCTTTTGATAGAAGGCGATGGGTACCAATCAAGATGTCAACTTGGCCTTTTTTCAACTTCTCAAGTGTTTTTTCCTGCTCTGCCTTTGTTTTAAAACGACTCATAACATCAACATTAACAGGAAATTCTGCAAACCGTTCTTGGAAATTAGCGTAGTGTTGCTGGGCTAAAACAGTCGTAGGAACAAGAATAGCTACTTGCTTGCCATCATTGACAGCTTTGAAAGCAGCGCGCATAGCTACCTCTGTCTTACCAAAGCCGACATCCCCTACCAGCAAACGATCCATTGGAGAGTCTTTTTCCATATCTTGTTTGATTTCATCAATGGAACGAAGTTGGTCGTCGGTTTCCACATGTGTAAAGTAGTTGTCAAACTCAACCTGATTCTCATCATCTGGTGAAAAGGCAAAGCCTTTCAGCTGACTACGCTCCGCATAAAGCTTAATCAAATCATCTGCAATATCCTCCACTTGCTTCTGAACTTTTTGCTTGGTTCGTTGGAACCGACCATCATTTAGTTTATTAACTTTTGGAGCTTTCCCATCGGACGCTAAGTATTTGGAGAGAAGATCAATTTGTTCTACAGGAATAGAAATGCGATCGGAGTTTTGATATTGAACCGTTAAATAATCACGATGAATGCCTGAAATTTCAATAGTCTCAATTCCTAAGTATTGACCGATACCATGAACATGGTGAACAACATAGTCACCAACTGCTAATTCACTATAGTCCTTAATACGTTCAGCGTTAGAAATATTGGTTCTACGTGTCTTACGCTTCATTTTCTTATTGAAAATCTCTTTTTCAGTGATGAAAACTAGTTTCTCATCCATCAAATGAAAACCTGAAGCTAACTGCCCAATGGTCACTTGTTGCTGACCTTCTACTAACTTATCTGCTGCATGTACTGGAAGATGGATATCATACTCTTGTAAAGTTTTCTGTAAAGTCTGTAAACTTACATCAGAACTCGCTTGAATAACAACGGTATTGTTTGACTTCGCATACCGAGTCAATTCATCTTTTAACAGTGGAATCTGGTGGAAAAATTCCTGCATAGGATGCTGTGTGAATTGATAGAGAGCATCAAACTTTACATTACCTAAACCTTTTTGAAAACTTGAAAAGAAAGTGGCAGGTTTGTATTTTCTTAACTCCGAATAGGTAGATGCAAAATAGTGCAAACTTGACATTGATTTCCCCTTTTGTAAATCATCTGTCAATAACTCTGCCGATTCTTTTTCAAATTGAGACTGCTTGTCAGCAATTTTATGAAAATCATCTAAAAATAAGGGAGAACCCTTTGGCAAATAATCCAACAATGTCCAAGATTGTTCATATAAAAATGATAGAAATTTTCGTAAATCGGGATGACGATATTCCGTTTGCATATCTGCCACGACTTCTCGTAAATAAGACTGCTGCTCCCCACTTCTAGATTGGTCAATAGAGATTTGGATTTTCTGACTAGCCCGCTCATAGTCAGTAGACGATAAAATAATATCTGATGCTGGTGACAAACTGATTTGTTCGAGATTCTCTAAAGACTTTTGACTATCTACATCAAAAATACGGATGCCATCAATTTCATCCCCAAAGAATTCTAAACGGCAGGGAGATGCCGCTTGCATATCAAAAATATCTAGAATATCCCCACGTTGGCTAAACTCCCCTTGTGTTAAAACACGAGAAACTTTTTTATAACCTATATTGACAAGTTTCTTTACAAGATTGTCAACTTCTATTTCTTGACCAACTTCAAGCTTTATTTTAGAACCTTTATAAGCTTCAGGACTTGGCAATAAGACCCGACAAGCAGCCATACTAGCAACTAAAATTCCTGAACTGGTAGAATCTGTCAAGAAATTTAAACTGTCAATCCTTGATTGAGTACGTTCTTTTGATGCAAAAACAAACTCGGCAATAGGACTATCATCTGTAAAAAAGTTGTAAATATTCTCACTTCCAACGATGGATGTTAAATCTGCAACTAATTTCTCAGCATCATTTTGAGTAGCAGTCACAATCATAATCTTTTCAGCCAAACAATCATAGGCAGTCGCCATGACTAATGACTTACTGGTTCCAGTGAGTCCTAATAATAGTTGACGAGTTGACTTGTTTAAGCCTGACTGCCACTGATTGATTTGCTTATTTTTGTGAAGAAGATCTAGTATATTCATTATCCGTTAAACTTTCTCATGATGCTATCAAAATCGTCCTCTTCCAGATAAAAGTTGACAGCCTTGTCAAGTTTATCAAGTGCTAAGTCGATTTCGATACGGTCTTCTGTGTCAAATCCTGATAAGACATGGTTGACAACACTCATTTTTCCTTTTGGACGACCAATACCTATCTTAATGCGGTCAAATTCCTGCGTCCCAATATGCTTAACAATGGACTTTATCCCGTTGTGACCACCTGCCGAGCCTTTTTGTCGGAAACGGATTTTACCTACTGCCATGTCCAAATCGTCGTAAGCCACCAAGATATCCTTTTCATCCAAACCATAATAGGCCATCAAGGCATGGACTGCCTTGCCTGATTCATTCATGAAGGTGGTTGGTTTGACCAGGTAAATTTTTTCACCGTCAATAAAGGTTGTGGCAATGTCTGCTTGGAAAATCTTATCGTGACTAAAAGTTACATTTTCACGCTTGGCAATCTTATCTAGCAACATAAAGCCGACATTGTGCTTGGTTTCAAAATAGCGGTCCCCAGGATTTCCTAGGCCGATGATCAATCGTGTCATTTTTTTCTCCTTACATGCCAAAAGGCTGGAAAATGTATTCCAACCTAATTGTCTATTATACGTTAAAGCGGAACTCCATGATGTCCCCATCCTGAACAACGTACTCTTTTCCTTCTTCACGGAGGCGTCCTGCTTCTTTAACAGCCTTCTCAGAGCCATATTGAATCAAATCATCATAGGACATGGTGACGGCACGGATAAAACCTTTTTCGAAGTCTGAATGGATAATGCCTGCACACTGAGGAGCTTTCATACCACGTTTGAAGGTCCAAGCACGAACCTCCTTCTCCCCTGCTGTAAAGTAGGTGCCTAGACCAAGCAAGTGGTAGGCTGCACGTGTTAATTTGTCCACGCCAGATTCTGTTAATCCGAGTGCTTCTAAAAACTCGCCCTTGTCTTCATCGTCGAGTTCTGAAATTTCTTCTTCAGCACGGGCTGAAATGACCACCACTTCTGCATTTTCTGTTGCCGCAAAGTCACGGATTTGCTGAACATAACTGATAGACTCAGGATCTGCTACCTTGTCTTCATCGACATTGGCAACATAGAGGACTGGCTTGGTCGTCAAGAGGAAAAGTTGCTTGACAATTTTTTGTTCTTCATCTGTGAACTCAACTGTGCGGGCAGATTTTCCGTCTTCTAGGACAGGTTTGATTTTTTCAAGAACTGCAAATTCTGCCACAGAATCCTTGTCTTTTTGCGTACGGGCCATTTTTTCTACACGCGCATAACGCTTGTTGATGCTCTCTAGGTCCGCCAAAATCAATTCTAGGTTAATAGTATCAATATCTGCGATTGGATCCACAAAAGCGTCTTCACGACCTTGTTCACGCATGACATTTTCATCATCAAAGGCACGCACCACGTGGACAATGGCATCAACCTCACGGATGTTGGCCAAGAATTTATTTCCAAGCCCTTCACCTTTAGAGGCACCTTTTACGATACCGGCAATATCGGTAAATTCAAAAGTGGTTGGCACTGTCTTTTTAGGAGTGATGAGTTCTGTCAACTTCTGCAAACGCTCATCTGGCACTTCCACCATACCGACGTTTGGATCAATAGTTGCGAAAGGGTAGTTTGCAGCTTCTGCTCCTGCCTTGGTAATTGCGTTAAATAGGGTTGATTTACCAACGTTTGGCAAACCGACGATTCCTGCTGTTAAAGCCATGTTTTTTTACTCTCCAATTAAAAATTCAATCATGACTATTATAGCAGAAAAGTAGAGAAAAAGCTTGCCGATTAGCAAGCTTCGTTAAAAATAATGCTGAATAAATAATCCACCTAAAAGCATAACTGCAAGAAAAATGAGAACGACAACATCTCCTCTTGTAAGAGGTCGTTTGGATTCTTCGTTCAAGTATTCCCAAACATTCATTTTTCCTCGTTGTTCCACCACAATTTCCTTCTCAGGTTCTTTTCCTAAAACCAGATAATCCAGACTGACACCAAAAATTTCTGCCAGCTGGACCAGTTTGTCGATATCTGGCGTTGCTTCACCATTTTCCCACTTGGAAACAGCCTGACGGGAAATATAGAGTTTCTCTGCCAACTCATCTTGGGATAAGCTATTGGCTGTGCGTAAAACTCGAATTTGCTGTGCTAACTGATTCATGGTCATTTCCTCCTCTTTTTTCTAAGTCTATTATAGTGTAGAAAAGAATAGTTGCCTAGCACTTTTTAGGAAATATTCGCAACCAGCAGTTGCAAACTGTCAACTAGGTTTCACTAGGCAGTACTTGTTGCATTTTTCGTTCAAAATCATGCCGGCTCATCATGACTACATGGTCACAGTTGCTACAGCGGATTTTGATATCCGCTCCTAGACGGATGACTTCCCATTTATTGGCCTTCTTGCCGGTCGATTTGATGACACAGGCATGAGGCTTCTTCATTTCGACAAAGGATCCTAATTGATACATACTTCCTCCTTAAAGATACATACTTCTTTCCTGATAGGTTAACGTTACCTCATTTGCAGTGTATATCTCTCCATCTATTTGCAATAATAATTTTTCTTTTGATTTTAAAACTACATCTACCCCTGTTAAATGCTGAATTGTATGAGAAGATTCATGCCTCTTCGTTAATAAGGCTAACAATGATTGTAGACGTTGGTAGAAATTTCCATTTTTGAAGTAAACAATATCTACTTCCTTCTTTTTAGCACTTGCTGTTGGCCATATCATGATTCCTCCACCAAAATAAAGACTATTTGCTACAGAAATAAAAAAGAGATTACCTAACTGATAAGATTTTCCATCAAGAGTTAATTCTAAGTTTATAGCTTGTTTTGAAAATAATGTTTTAATACCAAAGAATAGATAAGTTAACCTCCCAAGTTTTACCTTGTTCAGAATTTTTTTCAAAATTGAATTCGTTGAACCATTGATAACTTGAGCTGCAAAGCCAAAATCCATACTGTTTACAACCGTTCCGTGTGAACTGTTTAAAACATATATCCGACTTGTTTTTCCCTCTAAAATGGCATCTACACTTCTATAGAGCGATGTTATATTCATTGCTTTTGCAAAATCATTTCCAGATCCTGTTGGATAATAAGCAAACGGTAGACTAGCTGGCCAAAAACGCAAGGCTTTAGATAGGGTGCCGTCTCCGCCTAAAATCATTAATTGGTCTTCACTACTGACAAACTCCTTTAAAATAGCCTCTATTTGACTTTTTTCATCCTCAGGCCCAACTGTCATAAAAATGTTAACTGCAAGCTGTGGATAACTTTCTTTTATTTTGAATATGATGTGTTCAGCAGTATGACTACCAGCATTAGGATTAGCTAATATATATAACGTCATTTATTCCCCATCACTAAATATATAAAAATAAGCTAGGTGCTATTTTTTAGTATAACATAAAAACGGCTAGTTTAGCCGTTCTTAATATTATTTAGTTGGTACGAACTGGTGTAACCAATTGAATAAAATCTTCCCCTTCATTATTGGGAATCAATGTAAATGGACGGACAGAAGAGATAAAGCTAATTTTCACTTGTTCACTAGTTGTGGCTTTCAATGCTTCTATCAAGTAAGTTGGGTTAAAGCTGATTACTAAGTCTTCACCTAATACTTCTACAGTATCTAATTCCTCATTCACACGTCCAACTTCTGGAGAATTTACATGAGCCGATACAACATTATTAGCAATTTCCAGTTTTACTGTACCATTTTGCGTTGCATTTGAAAGAAGACGAGCACGCTCCATCGAGTGACGAAGATTTGCAGTATCAAAAATTGCAGTTGTTTTAAACTCAGTTGGAATTAAGCGGTCGGTATCAGGGTAGGTACCTTCTAATAAGCGTGTATAGAAGCTAATATGCTCGCTTCTAAAAAGGATTTGATTATTTGAAAAGAAGACTTCTACTGTTTCAATATCATCTGTAAAAACTGCAGTAAATTCACGGAGAGAACGACTTGGAATGACAACATTAAAATCATCACCAGATGTATCAAGGACCAATTTCCGTTGGCTCATACGGTGTGAATCTGTTGCAACAGTTTTTAGATTTTTATTTTCCGTTAAAACAAAATGAACACCCGTAAGAATAGGACGACTTTCTTGTGTAGAAGCTGCAAATGCTGTTTCATTAATTGTTTGTTTCAATACTTTGGTTTCTAACACCAATGGTTTTGAAGTTGGAACTTCCTGTAAACGAGGATACTGTTCTGCTTCTTTTCCCTTTAATGTGATTTCAGACTTACCACTTGTCAAAACGATTTGCTTTTGTTCAATTTCATTGAAGTCAAGGACCAAATCCGGCATGCTGGATACGACATTAATAAAGAAACCAGCTTCTAAGAGAATGGAACCTGGAGAACTGATCAAAAGTCCTGCATTTTCATCTTGAATAGAAATAAAATGTTCAATCGAGATTTGTCCATTTGAACCAGTTAAAGTGATTCCTTCACTAGTTACTGTAATTTTTACTGTTGAAAGAATTGGAATAGCATTTTTTGTACTGATTGCCCGTTTAGTAATACTAAGTGCTTGTAGAAATATATTTTTATTAATAGAAAATTGAATCATGGATTCTCCTTTATTTATTATCTATAAGGTTAATAGTAATAGTAGTCTCTGTGTATTCTGTGGAAAAGTGATGAAAGACTAATAAAACTGCGGGAATTAACTTGTTCACAACTTGTGGAAAAAACAGAAGTTTTTTTAAAAGTTATACACAGGTTAACGAAGTTTATTTTTTATACTGGTAATCTCTATTTCTAAATTCTCATCATCCAAGAGGAGAGTTTTTATTTTATTGTATGCATGCATAACGGTTGTATGGTCTCGATTACCAAATTCTTTCCCAATTTTTGGAAGGGAATTGTCTGTCATTTCACGTGATAAAAACATAGCAACTTGTCGTGCGTGAACGATATGTTGAACACGCTTAGAACCTTTTAATTCTTTCAAGCTGACACCGTAGAAATTTCCCACTTCGGTTTGGATTTTCTCAATAGGAATAACCATGTTTTGTGGATTTGTTTGTTTTCTTGATCGAATAGCCTCAGCAGCAACCTCGACACTTATCTCAGACAGTTGCCGCATAGTGGCTATCAAATGGATATCTTTTAAGGCACCTTCAAGGTCACGTACGTTCGAATCAAATTGCCCAGCTAGATAGGATAGCGTCTCATTTGTAAAGTTATAAGGCAGGTTCTCGCACTTGTTACGTAAAATTGCGATACGTGTTTCAAAATCAGGTGGAGTGATTTCACTGGTTAACCCCCATTTGAAACGTGTTACTAGTCTTTCTTCCAAATTATCTAAGTGATCGGGATTACGGTCGCTTGTGAGTACAATCTGCTTATTTTTTTCATGAAGCGCATTAAAAGTATGGAAAAATTCTTCCTGTGTTGTTGCTTTATTACGGAGAGACTGAATGTCATCAATTAGAAGTAAGTCCAGATTGCGATAGGTTTTTTTGAAACTTTCCATATCATTGAGACGGAGGTGTTCTAAAAATTCATTGATGAATGTTTCCGATGAGACATATTTTATCCTTGCCTGGGGATTATCGGCTAGAACCTTATTTCCAATCGCATTTAAAATATGAGTTTTTCCAAGACCAGGACCACCAAAAATGAATAACGGATTGTAGAGCTCACCTAGGTTATCAGATACAGCTAAAGCTGCAGCCTTTGCCCAGTGATTATTGTCTCCTTGTACAAAATTAGCAAAGGTGTACTGGGATTTTATATCAGAATGAACCGGTTGAAAAGTTTCTTGAGGAGTAGCCGGCCCAGGTGTCTGTACCTGGTGAAACACTGAACTTCTTGCGTTTGTAATGTTCTTAATTTCCTGTTCATCTTCTGTAAATTGATATTGGATGGCAAGAGGTTCTCCGTAGATTTCAAAACTAGCGGCAATCATTAACTCTTCGAAGTTTTTTTCCCAAAAATCTTTTTTAAATGGACGATTTAAGAAAATATTGGCAACTTGCTGGTTGATTCCAAGTAATTTTGCATCAGCGACATAAAAATCATAAATAGATGGCTTAAAATTTACTTTTGCTAATTCAATAAATCGTTGCCAAAAAAGTTGTTCTTGGTTCATATTTTCCCCCTTTCACATTATATTCGTTAGAATAGTGTACCATAAAAAACAAAAGTTTTCCACAGATAATTTTAAAAATCCACACTGTTAAGAAAAGTTTTCCACAAGATGTGAATAAAAGTCAGAACCTTTGCTGGTCCTGACTTTTTGTAATGATTTTAGTGTGGAAAAGAGTGTTTATAAAAATAAATTGTAAACAAGTCTATTTTAAATTGTTGATAATTCTTTCGAATTCATCGAGGTCATTAAAGCTAATTCGAATTTCTCCGCTCCCGTTTTTCTTCTTGAGAATTTTTGTAGCTGTTCCAAGAGTTTTACTGAGTGAATCTTCCTGTTCTTTTAAAAATTGGTCGCGTTGTTTAAGCTTAGTGTGCTTTTTCTTATTTGCAGCTATTAATTTTTCAAGCGTACGCACACTTAAATCTTTTGATAAAATGAGTTGAACCCATTCGGCTTGCTTTTCTTCTGAAAATGACACCAATTGTCGCGCGTGCCCTTGTGAAATTTTTCCTTCTTCTACAGCTTGTTTAGTCTGAGATGATAGATTTAGTAGGCGCAATAAATTACTGATATATGGTCTTGATTTTCCCATGATTTGAGCAACTTCATCATGTGTTAACCCTCTACTAATCAATTTTTGATAAGAGGCTGCTTCTTCTATCGGATTTAAGTTAGAACGCTGCAGATTCTCTATGATAGCCTGATAGAGTAAATCATCATCAGTCAGTTCTTTTACCACTGCTGGTATTGTAGTCAGTCCAGCTAATTGACTGGCTCGCAACCTTCTTTCTCCAGCTAATAATTCGTATCCGATAATAGAAGATTTTCTTACAATAATCGGTTGAATTAAGCCATTTTCCTTAATAGATTGAGCGAGCTCAAGTAGCTCCTTTTCATCAAAATGAATTCTTGGCTGATAGGGATTGGGATGGATTTCTGAAATATTTAGTGTACGTAATTCTTCCATATATCCTTATTCTAGCAAAAAAAATGAGACTTTACAATTGTGTAAAGTCTCATTTGTCAATTATTCGCTAAGTTCTTCTGTAGAATGTGTCAACTTAATGTCAACAGTTTGTTTCTGATTATTGCGGTAATAAGTTACAGTGATTGTATCTCCAATTTGATGTTTGTAGAGAGCGCTCTGGAGGTCACTCTTATTTTGAATAGCTTCTCCGTCAATCTCAGTAATAACATCAAAAGTTTCTAATTTTCCATCTGCAGGTAGTCCACTTTGTGTAGAGACAATTACGACACCGGATGTTAATTCCGTATTTGATAATCCAGCTTTTTCTAATTGACTAGTTGACAAGGTCGTCAAGTTAACCATATGAACTCCAAGAGCAGGTCGGCTAACTTGTCCAGTTTTTTCAAGCTGATTGATAATAGCTACGGCATCATTTGCAGGAATAGCAAATCCCAACCCTTCTACAGCCACGCCTGAGCTATTTGCAGAACTTGAGGTAATTTTGCTAGAGGTAATGCCTATCACTTGTCCTTGGGTATTGATTAACGGTCCGCCAGAGTTTCCAGGGTTGATAGCTGTATCAGTTTGAATAGCGTTGGTTGAGATTGTTTGTCCATCTTTTGATTGTGAAGTAACTGTCCGACTTAAGCTAGAAATAATACCCTGGGTAACTGTATTGGCGTAGACGCTGCCTAGAGGACTACCAATTGCGATAGCAGTTTCTCCAACTTTAATTGTATCGGAATCAGCAAATTCAGCAACAGCAGTGACTTTATCTGCTGATATTTTTATAACAGCTATATCAGAATATGTATCGGAACCAACAAGTTCACCGCTAATTTTTTCTCCAGATGCTAAAAGGATATCAATCTTTTCTGCGTTATTAATAACATGCGTATTTGTCACAATATAGGCATATTGACCATCTTTTTTGTAGATAACACCAGATCCCTCCCCAGCAACGGCTAGTTCGTCAGATGATTCAATATTTCCAAAGATAGCACCAAGACTATTGTTGGCTGATTTTTGGTAATTAATAACAGACACAACAGCATTTTGTACTTTCTCTACAGCTTTTGTGGTGGAAGTTTCATTATTATATTGAACATTGCTGACACTAGTGATAGCAGAATTTGCTTGTTGAACCTGTGGCTGGAAGAAAGAGGCTGATAAGGCCCCGATAAGACCCCCAAAAAATCCAATTACAAATAAAATCGCAAATTTCAAATATTTTTTCATATAAGGAATCCTTTCCATTTCTTTAATTTTCCTTAAGAGTACTATTTCTTTCTTAATTATAACTTAAAGTTTTCAAAAATCAATCCACAACCTGTGGATAACTCTGTGAATTATGTGAAAAACTGTAGCCATATCCTGATTTTCTAAAAATATTTTCTGTCGTATGCTTGTGGATATGTTACAATTATTTTATGAAAATAAAATTGATTACCGTTGGAAAATTGAAAGAAAAGTACCTCAAAGAAGGTATTGCAGAATATAGTAAACGATTGGGACGATTCACTAAGTTGGATATGATTGAGCTTCCTGATGAAAAAACACCAGATAAAGCCAGTCAAGCAGAGAATGAACAAATATTAAAAAAAGAAGCCGATAGAATTATGTCTAAAATTGGAGAGCGAGATTTTGTCATTGCCTTAGCGATAGAAGGGAAACAATTTCCATCGGAAGAATTTAGTCAAAAGCTATCTGATATTGCAGTAAATGGGTATTCAGATATAACTTTTATCATCGGTGGTAGTTTGGGTCTCGATTCTTGTATTAAAAAAAGAGCTAATTTGTTAATGAGTTTTGGACAGTTGACACTTCCCCATCAACTAATGAAATTAGTTCTCATCGAGCAGATTTATCGTGCATTTATGATTCAGCAGGGAAGCCCATATCATAAGTAGTTTCACGTGAAACAAGGAGTGAAAATGAATCAAAAAGATTATCGTGTTTTTGAGGGATTGAGAATTGCTTGTTCATTAACGTTTATCAGTGGTTATTTAAATGCCTTTACTTTTGTGACTCAGGGTGGTCGCTTTGCTGGTGTACAATCTGGAAATGTTATTTCCCTAGCTTATTTTTTGGCTAAAGGTGACTTTGCGCAGGTAGTTAATTTTTCCATTCCCATTTTATTTTTTGTATTCGGACAATTTTTTACCTACTTAGCAAGAAGGTATTTTGAAAAACAAACATGGTCTTGGCACTTTGGTAGTAGTGTAATGATGTTAGTTCTTATTTTACTAACTATCATTTTCTCACCTATTATGCCTGCGTCTTTTACAATTGCTAGTCTAGCCTTCGTAGCCTCTATTCAAGTAGAAACATTTAGAAGGTTACGAGGTGCTCCTTATGCCAATGTGATGATGACAGGGAATGTAAAAAATGCTGCTTATCTCTGGTTTAAAGGAGTTATTGAAAAAGATTCAGAACTTAGAAAAACAGGTAGAAACATCTTATTGACCATTATAGGGTTTATGCTAGGTGTTATTATATCTACTCACCTATCCTTCCAATTTGAAGAATATGCCCTTATTGGTCTGATTTTGCCAGTTTTATATATTAATTATGAATTATGGCAAGAAAAAAGACCTACACGAGGTAGGTCTAAATGATTCCAGCAGGATTCGAACCTGCGACCGTTCGCTTAGAAGGCGAATGCTCTATCCAGCTGAGCTATGGAACCTTAACCATTTTATTTTACATTAAACAAAGCACTCTGTCAATACAATAAAAAATCAAAAAAATGTATTGACAAACAAAGTCACATGTATTATACTAGTTATTGTTCTAAAAATGGTCCGTTGGTCAAGGGGTTAAGACACCGCCTTTTCACGGCGGTAACACGGGTTCGAATCCCGTACGGACTATTTCTTCCGCCATAGCTCAGTTGGTAGAGCGCATGACTGTTAATCATGATGTCACAGGTTCGAGCCCTGTTGGCGGAGTAGATAAAGCATAGGAAACCTTGAGAAATCAAGGTTTTTTGTTTTTTACAAGAGAAAACCGAGAAAGTTTAGTATTCTCGGTTCTTAGAATAATAGTATCCAATGAATTGATAGGAGAAAAATACAAAAACTGCACCCAAAGAAATCAGTAAACCTAGATAGAAACCATTTGGTACAAAGGTTAAAACTAGTTTAGTTTGACCTGGACTTACATCCACTTTCATAAAACCCTCTTGCGCTTTTTGGATTTTGATAGGTTTACCATCAATGGATGCATTCCATCCTTTATCATAGGGTAAAGTAAGGAGGAGTGAGGCTTCTTTATCGGTTACAAAATCAACGGTTACTTTATTACCATCAGTTTTTGTTACTACTTGTTTTTCTTGGAGAATGGAAATAGCCTGTTGGAAAGCTAATAAGTCCAATCGATAAAATTGTGGTTTATCAAAAGAAACTTGATTATTTTCAGGAAAATATACATCGACTTGAACTTGTACATCTGTAGTAAAGCTCCCCACATTGAAGAAAGAGAAAGCATTATCTAGTGTAAACTCACTTGACTGATTATTGACAGTAATGACAACCTTTTTTTGATTCTCATTTGAGAATGTTAAATTTGGCAAATTTAAGTATACTTGGCTATTTGCAGGTATATTTACTAAGAAAGTTGCCTTTGCAGCATCCTCATTGTCAACTTTGTTGACAGTCATTCGATTGTTCAGTTCAACTGTATTTTGTGAAACAACATCTGATAAAGTGTGGTAGTATTTTTGAGATAGCCCTGTTAGTTGATTAAGAAAATTTGTTTGATTATCGAGAGTCAGATTTGTAAAATTGACATCTTTGTAAATCCCTTCAGTCAATAGTGCTAACCCTAGATTAAAACTATTTTCGTAAAGATTAATAGTAGACTGACTCTGATTCAGTGTGAAACCAAACTTATTTGGGTCCGTAGTAGCTAAATTATATTTGATTCCGAATAGGCTATCAGCAATAATTGTATTATTATGATAACGAAGATTCAAATTGGTACCGTCTGAACGGAAACCGAGCTTATCTAGTACTGAGCTGGAAGCACGGTTTCGAATGGAGGAGAATTGAGAAATACCGTTGTAATTGAATTTCATGCTATCATTGCCAGTTTGTGGTAATAGACGTTCTATACGATAAAATGAATCAGTTGTAGTCTTTGTAGACTTTACAATACTGTCAATATCTGTCAATTTTTCTTCATAGTTTGATCGGCTAGGGAAATGCCATTCATCAGAAATCCCCTGAACCTGATAATGACTATGTAATCCAAGTTCTAAGAAAGTGAAGAACAATAAAACAATATTAGTCCATTTTAAGGATGATTTATAGTGAATCATTGCTACAAAAAGAATGAAGTAGGCTATTAGAAATTCTAGTGTGAGTAGGAAATTTACATCCATTAGAAACTCATAATGATCTCTAAAAATAAAGGTAGTAGCAAAGCAAATGAGTAAAAATGAAACAATCAGAGTAAAATTTTTAATACTTACTTGACGTAGTCGTACCAATGTCTCTGCTGCTAAATAGATAACGGTTATTGATAGAACCCATGCATAACGATAGAGGAACATGTTTGGCGCATGCATGCCTTGCCAAAAAAGATTGAGTGGTTGTAGGTAGAAACTTGAAATAATGAATGTAAAGAATAGAGCATAGGAGAGTTTGACAGTTGATTTTATTTCTTTTAATGTAAAGAATAATAAAGCGAGTATTAATGGAACGAGACCAACAGAGATCATGGGAATAGAACCGAATTTTGTTGTATCAAAGCTACCAACTAAGTTTTTTGCAAAGAAGTCCAGATACCAAGAGTCTTCGGTTTTTAGGTTGACAATTTTTGTAAATGTCTCACCATGAGTTTTTAAATCCAAGTAGGTTGGTAACAACATGAACATGCTGCTTAGAGCAGATAAAATTGACACTATTGTAAAGTTGATAAATCTTTTGATTCTCTGACTATCTATCCATGATAATTGAACCAATGTCCATAATGTTAGAAAAATAGCCACCATATACCCGAAGTAATAGTTTTGGATAAACAAGCATGTTAATGTTATGTAGTAGAGAATCGGACCCTGTTTTTTTAATAATCGATGCAATCCAAGAAGAATTAGTGGGAGGAGTATAAAAACGTCTAGCCAGTTGTTTATTTCTAATTGACTTGTACTAAAACTCATCAGAGAAAAACTAGTAGCGAGTAATAGTGCCCATTCTTCTTTCAAATTTTTATGGATACCCTTTAAGCTGATATAAGTTGACAACCCAGTCAATCCAAATTTGACAATAGTGACAAGATAGATAGCGTCAGGCATGGATTGTAAATCAAAGAAAAAGACAATTGGAGACAGGAATGAACCTAGGTAATAGGAGGATAGAGCATAAAAATTGAGTCCTAAACCACTTGAAAATGTGTAAAAGAGAGAGCCGTCTCCGTGTAAAGTATTTCGTAATGTTTGATTAAAAATAACATACTGGTGGAAGCCATCACTTGCCAATATAGTTGTATCACTTCCCCACCAGATTCCTTGAAATGCTAAGACGATAGAAATAATAGTCAGCGGAATAAGGAAAGAGAAGAGATAATAAATGGATGTTTTTGTAAATATTTTTTTCATAGATTTAAAAGAAAAGGCGAATAAATCGCCTTTTTATTATGCTTTCCAAAGTTCTTGTACTTTAGCTTGTACTTCAGCATTTTCCAAAAATTCATCATAAGTTTCGTCGATTCGATCGATAACACCGTTTTTAGAAATGACGATGATATGGTTTGCTAAAGTTTGAATAAATTCGTGGTCGTGGCTGGCAAAGATGATAGACTCTTTAAAAGCTTTCAAACCATCGTTTAGACTGGAAATTGATTCCAAGTCCAAGTGGTTGGTTGGATCGTCTAAGACCAAGACATTTGACTTGAGGAGCATGAGTTTTGACAACATCACGCGCACTTTTTCGCCCCCTGACAAGACGTTTACAGGTTTGTTAACCTCATCACCCGAGAAGAGCATACGTCCCAAGAAACCGCGCAAGAAGGTATTGTCATCTTCTTCCTTGCTGGCAAATTGACGGAGCCAATCAAGGATAGATTCGTTTGTATCGAAGTCACGAGTATTGTCTTTTGGTAAGTAGGATTGACTAGTAGTGACACCCCACTTGACAGTACCTTCATATTCAATATCACCCATAAGAGCACGAATGAGAGCAGTTGTTTGGATGTCGTTTTGACCAATAAGAGCAGTCTTGTCACCTGGACGCAGGATAAAGCTGATATTGTCAAGAATCGTTTCACCATCGATGACAACTTTTAAGTTTTCAACTGTTAGGAGGTCATTACCGATTTCACGTTCTGATTTGAAGTTGATAAATGGGTACTTACGGCTAGAAGGAATGATTTCTTCCAACTCGATTTTGTCCAACATCTTCTTACGTGAAGTAGCTTGCTTAGACTTAGAGGCATTAGCAGAGAAACGGGCAACGAATTCTTGTAGTTCCTTGATTTTTTCTTCTGCTTTGGCATTACGGTCAGCTTGTAGTTTAGCTGCTAATTCACTAGATTGTTTCCAGAAGTCGTAGTTACCAACGAAAATCTTGATTTTACCGAAGTCAAGGTCGGCCATATGGGTACATACTTTGTTTAAGAAGTGGCGGTCGTGGGACACTACGATAACCGTATTTTCAAAGTCAATCAAGAAATCTTCGAGCCAGTTGATAGATTGGATGTCCAGACCGTTGGTTGGCTCGTCCAAAAGAAGAACATCTGGTTTACCAAAAAGTGCCTTAGCCAAGAGAACCTTAACCTTCTCACCGTTGGTCAATTCGCTCATGTTTTGGTAGTGGAGGTCTTCTGAAATGTTGAGGTTTTGGAGCAATTGAGAAGCTTCACTTTCAGCTTCCCAGCCACCAAGTTCAGCAAACTCACCTTCTAATTCAGCAGCACGAACACCATCTTCATCAGAAAAATCTTCCTTCATGTAAATAGCATCTTTTTCTTTCATGATGCTGTAAAGTTGCTCGTTCCCCATGATAACGACGTCAATCACGCGCTCATCTTCATAGTCGAAATGGTTCTGACGTAGCACAGAAAGGCGTTCGTCTGGTCCAAGTGAAATATGACCTGTTGATGGCTCGATGTCACCAGCAAGAATTTTTAAAAATGTAGATTTACCGGCCCCGTTTGCACCAATCAAACCGTAGGTATTTCCTGCTGTAAATTTGATATTGACATCGTCAAATAATTTGCGGTCGCTAAAGCGAAGCGACACGTCTGATACTGTAAGCATAGTTTCTCCTCTATTTCTGTCTATTAGTTTTATTGTACTAGAAAGAACTTGAATTTTCAATGAATTACATTGGAATCAAAATATCTTCATCATAATGTTTATGGTCTTTTTGAAGACTGAAGCCACGTCCACGTACCTGACTCGCAGGCATAACAACCATAAAGGCAGTTTCATCAATTTCTAATACCGCTGTCTCCAGTTTCTGCATTTCTGGAATAGAGATGGTAGTCATCAACATGCGCTTGTCAACCCCTGTAAAGCCACCGATAATTGGAAATTCTGTAACACCGCGATCAGCAACTTTAGTAATATAGTCTTTAATTTCTTCTGATTTTTGAGAAATAATCATGACATTTCGAGAAGATTGTGTACCAGACATCATGCGGTTGACAATATAAGTAATGGTCATTAGGGCAATAATCGAGTACATAACAGTATCAGTATCGAAGGCAATAAATCCAAGACCAACGATAATACCATCAATAATAGCCATTGTCAGACCTAATGATAAAGGGGTGTACTTGTGAATAAATTGAATAAGAATACCTGTCCCACCAGTAGAAGAATTTCCAAGGAAAACAAGACCAAGTCCAAAACCTAGGATAATTCCACCGAAAATAGCAGCTAGGAGAGGATTTTCTGTCAAGTTGGGTAAACCTGCTGTCAACTTGATGCAAAGAGGATAAATGACAGCACCATAGACAGTTTTGATAAATACAGATTTTCCTAAGAAAAACCAACAGATAATTAATAAAGGGATGTTACAGTAGAGGACAAAGTCAGACGGACTCCACCCCAGAAGAGCATTGAGTGCGATTGCTAAACCTCCGACACCACCAGATACGATATTATTCTCTAGAAAAAAACTGTTAAATCCAATGGCCATGACAACTGATCCGAGTGTGACAGAGATAAAGTCCTTTATACGTTCTTTCATATATTCTCCTTGGTTAGTGTTATAAAAGCAATTTCTATTATCCCTAATTTAGACAGTATCGTCAAGGCTTTGTCAGCTTGACTTTCTAATTTTTTGCGGTTATAATAGGAATCAATCAGAAGAGTAGTAAGTGGATAATTTTTAGAGAGTTTGTGGTTGGTGGAAACAAACAAGAGTCGCTTATGAATGGACTGAGTGAATAGAATCTGAATAAATAAGGATTCGGCTAGCAGGCCTTATGTGCAAAAAGATGTAAGCTTATTTAATGCTTATAAGTGAGGTGGCACCGTGTCCTTGACGCCCTCGCACAGTTTTCTGTGCGTGGGCTTTTATTATGTAAAAGGAGAATATTTTATGAGTAAACCGATTATCCTAACAGGAGACCGTCCAACAGGCAAATTACATATTGGACATTATGTTGGTTCGTTGAAAAATCGTGTTTTATTACAGGATGCAGGTCAACATGAACTTTTTGTCTTTTTAGCAGACCAACAAGCGTTGACAGATCATGCAAAGGAACCGCAAAAGATTGTTGAATCCGTTGGAAACGTAGCACTAGATTATCTAGCGGCAGGACTTGATCCAGCTAAGACAACGATTTTCATCCAGAGTCAAATTCCTGAATTGGCAGAGTTGACCATGTACTACATGAACTTGGTATCTGTTGCACGTCTAGAACGCAATCCAACTGTAAAAACCGAGATTGCTCAGAAGGGATTTGGCGAAGGAATTCCAGCTGGTTTCTTGGTCTATCCTGTGTCTCAAGCGGCGGACATTACAGCCTTTAAGGCAAATTTTGTCCCTGTTGGAAATGACCAGAAACCGATGATTGAGCAGACCCGTGAAATCGTTCGTAGCTTTAACCATGCTTACCAGACTGATATTTTGGTAGAGCCGGAGGGCATTTATCCTGAAAATGAGGCAGCCGGTCGCTTGCCAGGTTTGGACGGTAATGCTAAGATGTCTAAGTCACTTGGAAATGGTATTTATCTGGCAGATGACATGGATACGCTCAAGAAGAAAGTCATGTCCATGTACACTGATCCCAACCACATCCGTGTTGAAGACCCAGGTAAGATAGAAGGAAACATGGTTTTCCACTATCTTGATGTTTTCGGACATGAAGAGGATAAGGCTGAGATTGAGGCTATGAAGGAGCACTATCAACGTGGTGGTTTGGGCGATGTGAAGACCAAACGTTATTTGCTGGACATTTTAGAGAGAGAATTAGGACCAATCCGTGAACGCCGTCTGGAGTTTGCACAGGATATGGGACAGGTCTATGCAATGTTGGAAGCAGGGAGCCAAAAAGCTCGTCAAGTTGCTGCGACAACTCTTGATCAAGTGAAGTCAGCTATGGGAATTAACTATTTTAAATAAGGTTAACAATAAAAGAGCAATGTTGAAAAAATGTTGCTTTTTTCATTTGTTTTACGACGTAGCAAAAAACAAACGTTCGAATTTTATATATAAAACTGAATAGAATTTTCTGAATTTTTAGGAATGATGATATTAAAGCGAATAATGATTGACAAATGATTTCAAAATGTTATCATAATTAAAATACAAATAGCAATCACGCTACATATTAAATAAGAAAAGAGGAAGAAAATGTCAAACTGGGACACTAAATTTTTGAAAAAAGGCTTTACTTTCGACGATGTATTACTTATTCCGGCTGAAAGTCATGTATTACCACATGATATTGATTTAAAAACACAATTAGCACCAAATTTGACCCTTAATCTTCCGATTATTTCTGCTGCCATGGATACAGTAACAGATAGCAAAATGGCTATCGCTATGGCACGTGCAGGTGGTTTGGGTGTCATCCATAAGAATATGTCTATCGCGGAGCAGGCTGATGAGGTGCGTAAGGTAAAACGTTCTGAAAATGGTGTTATTATCGATCCATTCTTCTTAACACCAGAACACACCATTGCTGAAGCTGAGAAATTGATGGCTACTTATCGTATTTCCGGTGTGCCAATCGTTGAAACATTAGAAAATCGTAAGTTGGTCGGTATTATTACCAACCGTGATATGCGTTTCATTTCAGATTACTCACAGCCAATTTCGACCAACATGACAAGCGATGCTTTGGTAACAGCGCCAGTTGGAACAGATCTTGCGACTGCGGAGGCTATTCTTCACAAGCATCGTATTGAAAAATTGCCATTGGTTGATGAAAATGGTCGTTTGTCAGGCTTGATTACCATCAAAGATATTGAGAAAGTGATTGAGTTCCCAAATGCTGCGAAGGATGAATTTGGTCGTCTTTTGGTTGCGGGTGCTGTTGGTGTCACATCAGATACTTTTGAACGTGCAGAAGCCCTTTTTGAAGCGGGTGCAGACGCGATTGTCATCGATACAGCTCATGGTCACTCAGCAGGTGTTCTTCGTAAGATCAAAGAAATCCGTGACCACTTCCCAACTCGTACCTTGATTGCCGGCAACATTGCCACAGCTGAAGGAGCTCGTGCTCTTTATGAAGCTGGTGTTGATGTTGTCAAGGTCGGTATTGGCCCAGGTTCAATCTGTACAACACGTGTCATTGCAGGTGTTGGTGTACCACAAGTGACAGCTATCTATGATGCAGCTGGTGTTGCGCGTGAATATGGTAAAACCATTATCGCTGACGGTGGTATCAAGTATTCAGGAGATATTGTCAAGGCACTTGCTACGGGTGGTCATGCCGTTATGCTTGGTTCTATGTTTGCAGGAACGGATGAAGCACCAGGTGAGACAGAAATCTTCCAAGGTCGTAAGTTCAAGACCTATCGTGGTATGGGCTCTATCGCTGCCATGAAACAAGGTTCAAAAGACCGTTACTTCCAAGCATCTGTAAATGAAGCCAATAAACTTGTTCCAGAAGGAATTGAAGGACGTGTAGCCTATAAAGGTTCTGTTGCAGATATGATTTTCCAAATGGTTGGTGGACTTCGCTCAGGTATGGGTTATGTAGGTGCTGGTAACTTGAATGAATTGCATGAAAATGCTCAGTTCATCGAAATGTCAGGTGCTGGTTTGAAAGAAAGCCATCCACACGATGTTCAAATTACAAACGAAGCTCCAAACTATTCAGTACAGTAAACAAAAACAAGACCCTCTTGACAGGGTCTTTACTTTTTTGTAAATTTTATTGACAATAGTGTAAACAATCTTATTCTGACTCAGTAACCTTACCAGACTCAATATGAAATATTTTTAAACTATCAGGTAGCTTATGTAAATGGTCTAAAGATGTCGTTGTAATAAATGTTTGAATCGTATCTGTAATAGTTTCTAGTAGCTTGATTTGACGATTATTATCCAGCTCACTCATAACATCATCTAAGAGTAGAATTGGGTACTCTCGTGTGACTTCTTTCATCAGCTCGATTTCAGCCAGTTTGAGTGACAGAACGAGACTGCGATGTTGTCCTTGGCTACCATAATGGGCATTCATTCCATTTATAAAGAAAGCTACATCATCTCGATGTGGTCCAACTCCTGTATTTTTCTTAAATAAATCACGTTTGCGACACCTTTCCAATTCCGTCAAGAATATGTCAATTAAATTGACAGAAGTAGTAAACTTAATTGAGGATTGATATTCGATAGTCAGTTCCTCTTTCTTATCTGAAATATCTTGAACTTTTCTATTTCCGAATTCCTCTAATTTCTTTAGAAAGTCAATACGATGTTGGATAACACGACTACCATATTCAGCAAGTTGCTGATCTAACACGGATAGGAAGTTCTCATCAATCTTATCTGTAGATTTGAGGTAAGTATTTCTTTGTTTTAAAACGTGGTTATAATTCGATAGGTCAGAGAGATAGAGTGGTTTGATTTGCCCGAGTTCGACATCGATGAACTTTCTTCTCAAAGCAGGCGCACCTTTTATCAGCTGTAAATCTTCTGGAGCAAATAGGACGACGTTCATATGTCCAATGTAATTAGAAAGTTTTGCTTGTTTGAGATGGTTGACCTTGGTCACTCGCCCCTTATCTGTCAAGTGAATGTCAAGTGGAACTTTACCGCTTGCACGATGGAGTAAACCCGAAATAGATAATTCCTTTTCTTGAAACTGTAGTAGGTCCTTATCTGTCCGTGTTCGATGACTTCGTGTTAAAGCTAAAGCATAGATAGATTCTAGAATATTGGTTTTTCCTTGGGCGTTTTCACCTAAAAAGACATTGAGCCCTTTGTGGAACTCAATATCTAATTGGTTGTAATTGCGAAAATGTTGTAACTCTAATCGTTCTAGCCACATGTCTACATACCAGGGAAACGAACAGGTTTTCTTTCAGTCTTTTTAGTTGCTTTTTTAGGAGTCTTTACCTGTTTCTTATTCTTTTTATTTTCTTGATTTAACTTTTTAACGATTGCAGCCACACGTTCTTTTTCAGCTTGATCTTCTTGGTGTTGCTGTATTTCTTCTGCACTAGGTGCGACGATTGTGATGCTGGTGTTGTGGTCTGGGAGTGTGATAACATCTCCGATACGGATTTTTTTACCGCGTCTTTTTTCATCCTCTCCATTGAAAAGAATGGTATTTTCTTCTAAGAAACCTTTAATGGCACCTCCTGAATGGAGAATACCAGTCGTTTTTAATAATGCTTGTAATGTGATGTAGTCATCAAATAATTTAAATTCCATAAGTCACCTCGTTACAGAATATTATATCACAAAATGGTATAATGGAAGGTACAATGTTTGAAAGAGGAAGAAGATGAAATTACAAGAGGGAGTAGATCTTCATTTTATTGATACAGATCAGTTTACGACAAATCGTATACGTATTCGCTTTGCAGCTGAAATGAGTGAGGCTACCGTTGCTGGTCGTGTGTTAGTTGCAAATATTTTTGAAATGGGTAACCAAGAATTTCAGACTGCTCAGGCTGTTCGGAGAAGATTGGCAGAATTGTATGGTGCTCAGTTCTCGACCTCAGTTTCAAAACGTGGTAGGGTGCACTGTGTAGATGTGACAATTTCATATGTCAGTCCTCGTCACTTGCCAGAAAATGAGGATATTACAGTAGAGATTCTTGATTTTTTATACACGTGTATATTTAGACCACTGAAAAAGGGGCGAGGATTTGATAGCCAGATTTTCGAGGTTGAAAAAACGAATTTAATCAATTTTCTTCAGTCAGAGATAGAAGATAATTTTTATCATGCAGATGTTGAAATGAGTAAGCTTTTTTATAAAAATCCCTCTCTTCAAATTCCACGCGTCGGTAGGCTTGATTTGGTTGAAAAAGAAACAGCAGAATCAACCTTTCAGATTTATCGGAATATGTTGCGTATGGATAAAATTGATATATTTGTCTTAGGGAAGGTTGACAGAGAGCAAGTCAAAAGAAAACTTGAAGATTTTGGTTTTACTTATAGAAATCCAAAATTAGAGTTAGAATATCATCAGGAATACTCAAACATAACGCAAGAAAAAATCGAGCGTAAACAGGCAAGGCAGTCCATTTTGGAATTGGCATATCATTTACAGGTGGTTTACAACTATGTAAACTATCCAGCTTTGATGGTATTTAATGGTCTACTAGGTGCTTTCTCCCATTCGAAATTATTTATGAATGTTCGTGAGAAAGAAAGTTTGGCCTATACAATTGGAAGTCAGGTCTCTATTTTTTCAGGAATGCTGAAGGTCTATGCTGGAATTAGCCGCGAAAATAGACTCAGGGTAATGAAGTTAATTAGTAAACAACTACTTGATTTAAAATGTGGTAAATTTACAGAAGAAGAATTAGAGTTGACAAAAAACATGTTGATTCATTCAGCAACCTTGGCTCAAGATAGGCAGAATAATTTGATAGAACAAGTATATAATCAAGTTACCTTAGGAAATAGAAATTTAAGTTGGCTAGATTGGATTGAGGCTATCAAATCGGTATCAATAGACGATGTCATTCGAGTAGGACAGATGATTAATTTACAGGCTGTTTACTTTATGGAGGGGACAGAAGAATGAAGTTAGTTGAGAAGAAGTATCCTTACATGAAAGAATCTGTCTTTTATGGGAAAGTTGACAATGGGTTGACAGTTGTTTTACTTCCTAAAGTAGATTTTCATGAGACATATGGAATTCTAACGACAAATTTTGGGGGTATTCATACTCAATTTACATTGGCTAATGGTAATAGTGTTGTTTATCCTGCAGGGATTGCACATTTTTTAGAACATAAGCTGTTTGAAACTGAGAATGAAGAGGATATTATGAATGAGTTTGCTAAATTGGGAGCAAGCGCAAATGCTTATACCAGTTTTAGACAGACTAGTTACTTATTTTCAACGACTCAGAAAGTATTGGAGTCTCTATCACTTTTACAATCTTTTGTTCGAGAACCGTATTTTACAGAAGACAATGTAGAAAGAGAACAGGGGATTATTGAACAAGAAATTGAAATGTATCAAGATGATGCAGATTATCGCTTGTTTACGGGAATTTTATCATCGCTTTATCCAGAAAGTCCTTTGGCCTATGATATAGCAGGGACAGTTGAATCAATTGCTGCAATTACTGCGGATGATTTACATGAGAATTTTGATGTGTTTTATCATCCAAGTAACATGAATTTATTCGTTATTGGTAATTTTGATTTAGAGGCAGTTTGGAAACAAATTTCAAGTTATCAAGTAGCTCAGATGGATAATCCAGCTCAGTCGTTTGAATTGGCAGGTGTCCAAAAGTTGCCGATAAAGGAGCATCTCTCAGAACAATTTGAAGTATCTACCCCAAAATTGGCTGTTGGTTTACGGGGAAATGACGAGGTTGATAAGGAGACTATTCAGAAATATCGGCTCAGTTTACAATTTTTATTTGCCATGTTGTTTGGTTGGACTTCAAAACGATACCAACAGTTATACGAGCAGGGAAAAATTGATTCTTCTTTCCAGTTCCAATTAGAGGTTACACCTGAGTACCACTATTTGATTATCTCGGGAGATACTCAAGAACCCATTACGCTTTCTAGTATGCTGATGAAAGCACTTAGGAAATTTGAGGATGATGCAGATGTGACAGAGGATCATTTACAATTGTTGAAAAACGAGATGTATGGAGATTTTATTCGTAGCTTAAATTCTCTTGAGTTTACAGCTAGTCACTTTGTTTCTCAGTATTCAGAATATGAAAATGTTTTTGATATACCTCAAATGATACAAAGTCTTCAGTTAGATGACATCAGAGAGGCAGGGCGTCGCTTTATTGAACACTGTGATATGACAGATTTCACGATTTTTCCAAAATAAGTGGGCGCAACCCGTCGAAATTTCCTTGGAATTTTGTTAGAATAGTATACTGTACATGATGAGCGATAGAGAGAGGGTATGTATGAGACAAAAGAGTATAGGTGAAGTACTCAGAACAGCTAGAGAAGGACGGGGTTGGACATTCGTTGACTTGCAACGGATAACAAAAATCCAAGCTAAATATTTGCAGGCACTTGAGTACAATGATTTTGATTTTATTGCAAACTCAGATGATGTTCATTCTATTTTAAAAGCATATGCTGAGGCTTTGGAATTAGATGCAGATGTCCTACTGGATGCTTACGAGACCAATAGTTTAGTGAAATATTATGAAGATGGAGAAGAAGAACTCCGATCTTCAGAATTGAAAAGAAGCTATAAGGTTCGTAAACGTAAAAAGAACTCTTATCTTCCGTTGATTTACTTATTTCTTGCGACGGGTTTGATTATTATTTTTGTGACTTATATTGTTCATAGCAGGCTCCAAAATAGAGCATCTATTACGCCTACTACAACGTCATATAGTATAGTTGAGCAATCTGTATCTGAAGCAAGTAGTGGTACAGAGACGAGTTCTACTGAGCAGGCGCAGTCAAATTCAACGAGTTCAAGTAGTTCCGCTACAGAAAATGTGACTATTTCAGGATCAGGTTCTAACATTGTTGCGACCCTTAAAACAGTGACTTATCCAGTAGAAGTAACTGTAACAGCAAAAAATACAACGAGTTGGATCAGCCTTTCTGACACCTTGTTAGAGGGGGGCGTTACACTAACACCTGATAATCCAACAGTAACTACTACTATTGAAGAAGGAGTGACTTCTACTACACTTGTTCTTGGTGTTGTCAAAGGAGTAGAGGTAACTGTAGGTGGTCAAAAGCTAGATCTATCAGCTCTGACAGCCGATACAGGGGCGGTCACTTTAAATTTTGAATAAGGGCAATAAAGGTATTAGAATGAAAAAAGAAAATATTCCCAATGCATTGACGATAGGTAGGATTTTGGTAATCCCAATTTTTATCTTGTTACTGACCGTTTGGGATTCAACAATTAGTCATGTGTTGGCAGCACTTATTTTTGCATTAGCTAGTATTACGGATTATCTAGACGGCTACTTGGCTCGTAAATGGCAGGTTGTAACAAACTTTGGAAAATTTGCGGATCCGATGGCAGATAAGATTTTGGTGATGACAGCATTTATCATGCTTGTAGAGCTTGGCTTTGCCCCAGCTTGGGTAGTTGCAATTATTATTTGTCGTGAATTGGCAGTGACAGGTCTTCGTCTACTCTTGGTGGAAAATGGAGGAACAGTTCTAGCTGCGGCTATGCCAGGAAAAATCAAAACATTTTCACAGATGTTTGCAGTTATTTTCCTGCTCTTACACTGGAACGTCGTGGGGCAAATAACACTCTATATTGCACTTTTCTTCACCCTATATTCAGGCTATGATTATTTCAGGGGTGCCTCTTACTTATTCAAAGATACTTTTAAATGATGACAAATATTATCGAAGTAAAAAATCTTAAATATAAATACAACCAAGAGGATGAACGCTATACCCTAAATGATATCTCGTTTCACGTGAAACAGGGAGAATGGTTGTCTATTATTGGACATAATGGTTCGGGTAAATCAACAACAGTTCGTTTGATTGATGGTTTGTTGGAAGCTGAATCAGGTGATATTTATATTGACGGTGATGCCTTGACCATTGATAATGTATGGGATAAGCGACGCTTGATTGGTATGGTTTTTCAAAATCCAGATAACCAATTTGTGGGCGCTACAGTTGAAGATGATGTTGCATTTGGTTTAGAGAACCAGGGAATCCCTTTGGAGGAGATGCGTAGTCGAGTTGACGAAGCTTTGGAATTGGTTGGAATGACTGATTTCAAAACACGTGAGCCTGCTCGTTTATCTGGTGGTCAGAAGCAGAGGGTGGCGATTGCTGGAGTGGTTGCCTTACGTCCAAAAATTATTATTTTGGATGAGGCTACGTCTATGTTGGATCCAGAAGGTCGTCTCGACTTGATTAAGATTGTCCGTGAAATTAAGGATCGTCATGGTATGACGGTTATCTCTATAACACATGATTTGGATGAGGTTGCATTGAGTGACCGAGTTATCGTGATGAAAAATGGACAGGTTGAATCAATTAGCACTCCAAATGAACTATTTATGCGAGAAGATTTGGTAGATTTAGACTTGGATAGACCATTTACGACAGAACTGGCTTCATCTTTGCGTCAGACTGGACTTGATTTACCGCTCCGCTATTTTACAGAGGAAGAATTAGAGGAAACTTTATGGGAATTGATCTCCAAGAAGTAAGCTATACCTATCAAGCTGGCACTCCTTTTGAGGGGCGTGCGCTTTTTGGTGTGGATTTGGAGATTGTTGATGGCTCTTACACGGCCCTTATTGGGCATACGGGTTCGGGTAAATCAACGATTTTACAACTCTTGAATGGATTAAATGTACCAACAGAAGGAAGAGTAGTTATTGATGATGTTGTGATTACAGCGACGTCTGAAAATAAGGATATTAAGCAAGTCAGGAAGAAAGTTGGGCTGGTGTTCCAATTTCCTGAAAGTCAAGTGTTTGATGAAACGGTCTTAAAAGACGTTGCTTTTGGTCCACAAAATTTCGGAGTTTCTCAGGAAGAGGCTGAAACGATTGCGCGTGAAAAGTTGGCCTTGGTTGGAATTGATGAAAGCTTGTTTGAGCGTAGTCCTTTTGAACTATCTGGTGGTCAAATGCGTCGGGTAGCTATTGCTGGGATTCTGGCAATGGAACCAAGTATCTTAGTTTTGGATGAACCAACGGCTGGATTGGATCCTGCGGGTCGTCAGGAATTGATGGATATTTTCAAAAAGCTTCATGAATCAGGCATGACAATCATTTTGGTAACTCATTTGATGGATGATGTCGCTAACTATGCTGATTTTGTTTACATTATGGAAAAGGGAAAGCTGGTCCGTTCTGGTAAACCAGTTGATATTTTTCAAGAGGTAGATTTTTTAGAGAGTATTCAGTTGGGAGTACCTAAGATTACTAAGTTTGCAGCTAATTTGGAGAGAAGAGGCTTTGTATTTGAACGTCTTCCTATTACAATTGAAGAATTTACGGGGATGGTGACACATGGATAAATTAATTTTAGGTCGCTATATTCCTGGGGATTCAATTATTCATCGCTTGGATCCAAGAAGTAAGCTTTTAGCAATGTTTGGATTTCTATTGATGATTTTTTGGGCCAATAATTTGGTCACCAATGCCTTGTTGATAGCATTTGTTTTAGGAATGGTTGTTTTATCTCGTATTCGCTTATCATTTTTTATTAATGGTTTGAAACCGATGATAGGAATTATTCTATTTACAACTTTCTTTCAGGTTTTCTTTACACCTGGAGCGACACTTTTATGGGAATTTTGGATTTTTAAATTATCAGTTGAGGGCTTGCAACAGGCGGCGATTATTTTTGTTCGCTTTGTTTTGATTATTTTCTTTTCGACCTTGTTGACCTTGACGACAACACCGCTCAGTTTGGCTGATGGTATCGAGTCAGGGCTTGCACCTTTGAAGAAATTTAGGGTTCCTGTGCATGAAATTGGTTTGATGTTGTCCATGAGCTTGCGTTTTGTACCGACCTTGATGGATGATACCACTCGGATTATGAATGCTCAGAGAGCTCGTGGAGTGGACTTTAATGAGGGAAATCTTATTCAGAAGGTAAAGTCAGTTATTCCTATTTTGATTCCTTTATTCGCATCAAGTTTTAAGAGGGCAGATGCTCTTGCAACGGCGATGGAGGCGCGTGGGTATCAAGGCGGAGATGGGAGAACCAAGTATCGGATTTTGGAATGGAAGTTAGCAGATACGTTAGCAATTTTAGTTATGTTAGCTTTAGCTGGACTCTTATTTATATTGAAAAAATGAGTAAAAAACGCTAGAAATAGCGTTTTTATTGTCTAATCTCAATTTGTCTGTAATATCTGTAACAATTTCACAAAGTCTAAGTAATAGTTAGAGGGTATGATAAACACATGACAGAAAGGAATGTGACTATTATGAACATTACATTAAAGAAAAACTTAAAAATAACTATTGCTGGTTTGGTAGCGGGAATCTCCCTTTTGACTGCAGGTGTAGTCAGTGCAGAAACCTATACTGTAAAGTCTGGTGATACCCTGTCTGAAATTGCTGAAACACACAATACTACTGTTGAAAAATTAGCAGAGCAGAATAAGATTACCAACTTAGATTTTATCCATGTCGGTCAAGTTATCGAATTGGGTGATGTGACAGTGAAGGCAGTAGCGAGTTCAGTTGAACAAACTCAATCAACAACATCATCAACTTCTACTGCAACAACTAGCACCTATTCTTCAAATTTGAGTGCTGAGGATGCAGCCGCAAAAGAATGGATTGCAATGAAGGAATCAAGCGGTAGCTATGATGCCCGTAACGGTATCTACATTGGTCGTTACCAGTTGACAAATACTTACTTGAATGGTGATTACTCACCAGAAAACCAAGAGCGTGTAGCAGATGCTTATGTTGCTAGTCGCTATGGTTCATGGTCTGCAGCCAAGGCTTTCTGGTTGGCAAATGGTTGGTACTAAGATAAATTAGAAGAGGTCTAGCACGATGCTAGACTTTTTCTGTCTCACGAATGTATTTCGCAACTGCTTTTTCGTTCAGTCCAACGGTACTAAATAGTAGCCTCTAGCCCAAAACTTTTGATTTCCACGCTGTATGGACATAGGTGATGGAAAATATCAATTAAATCCCGTCTAATTTTTTAGTAAATGGATTTTCTGCGGTACTTAGGAGTGACATACATTTGGTATGTGATAAACTGTAACTGGTTTTAGCCATGCTAAACTAGTCCACTGGACTAGTTTACTCCTCCTTTATCTAACTTGACCAATTAGATTATAACAGGAAAAGAAAGGGAAGCTCAAAGCCTTGCCAGCCACAAGCATAGGTGATGGTCTTCTTGTTTTTCTCTATGAGAAAACTAGCTCGAAGTCATAATAAGAAAAGGGACCGTTAAGGTCCTTTTTGGTTTACACTATTGTCAATCTTCTCCAAAAATTTCTTGAGCAAGGCGACGACCCGTCGGTGTAGCTGCAAGGCCGCCTTCAGCAGTTTCACGGAAGGCAGTTGGGAGGGCTGATCCAACTTGGTACATGGCATTGATGACTTCGTCAACAGGGATTTTGGATTCGATACCTGCTAGTGCCATATCGGCAGCTACCATGGCGTAGCTTGCTCCCATTGCATTACGTTTGACACAAGGGACTTCTACCAGACCAGCGACGGGATCGCAAATCAGACCCAGCATATTTTTGATGACAAAGCAGATGGCTTGGCTGGCTTGGTAGGGAGTTCCACCTGCTGCCAGTGTCAGGGCTGCGGCAGACATAGCAGAGGCCGATCCGACTTCTGCCTGACAGCCTCCTTCTGCACCTGAGATGGAGGCGTTGTTGGCGATAACTAGTCCAAAGGCTCCAGCTGTAAATAGGAAGTCAAGTTGCTGTTCTTCTGTCAAATTGAGTTTTTCAATAGCAACTCCTAGCACAGCTGGTAGACAGCCTGCAGATCCTGCTGTCGGAGTGGCACAGACTAAGCCCATTTTGGCATTCAACTCATTAACGGCCATGGCATTTCTTGCGGCGGATAGGACAGCGGAATCTGACAAGGTTTTACCAGATTTCATATAGGCATCTAACTTGGCAGCATCGCCTCCTGTTAAACCAGATACGGATTTGCTTTCAGTAAGTCCATCTACGATGGAGGCTTTCATAACTGTCAAGTTTCTTGACATAATTGTCAATATTTCTTCGCGGCTACGACCGGTCAATTCAATTTCAGTCGCGATCATGAGTTCAGCTACATTACCAGAAAAGTTGTCTGCTTGCTGAACTAATTCTTCGATAGTATAAAACATGTCTTTCTCTTTCTAGTTGAAGAAGGTTACATTGTGCAGGTGTGGAATTTTTTCAATTTCTGCAATAGAATTTTCACATTGGCGAGCATCCACTTCGATAATCATAATGGCTTTTTCGCCAGCTTTTTCACGTGTCACGTTCATTTGGGCGATATTGATGTCATACTTAGAAAGGACATCGGTCACTTTCGCAATCATACCAGGGACATCTTGGTGAACAATAATAATAGTTGGCGTATTCATATTGAGATTGACAGAGAAGCCGTTGAGCTCTGTTACTTGAATGTTTCCCCCACCGATGGAAACGCCTGTGGCTGAGATGGATTTTTTATCGTTTTTTATGATGATTCTGGTGGTATTGGGATGTGGGGTATTGCTGTCCTTGTTGACACGCCAGTAAACCTTAATACCTCGTTCTCTTGCAATATCAAGAGAGTCAGGAATGCGGGGATCATCCGTATCCATGCCCAGAATACCTGCTACCAGGGCTACGTCTGTACCATGACCACGATAGGTCTTGGCAAAGGAATTGTAGAGTTGAAATTCCACCTCTGTCGGCTCATCGCCGAAAATTGAAGATACAATTTTCCCAATGCGGACTGCACCTGCTGTGTGACTAGAAGATGGACCAATCATAACAGGTCCAATAATATCAAAGACCGACTGAAATTTTAAGTTTGTCATAGTAATCCTCACGTTTTTCTTGGTACTATTATATCAAATTTTCCAGTTAGAGAATATGCCTAGATGAATGTGTTTTCTTATGTTAAAATTCTATCGCTTACTCTTTTTGTATGGTATAATACAAGTTGTTCAAAATCGTCAACCGTTTTTGGATGATCAAATTTTGGAATACGACCTTCAAATCGTTATTTCTACGAAAAGATGGGAGAAGATTATGTCAATTGACAATTCTAAAACCCGTGTTGTTGTCGGTATGAGTGGCGGTGTGGATTCATCGGTTACGGCTCTCTTGCTCAAGGAGCAGGGCTACGATGTGATCGGCATCTTCATGAAAAACTGGGACGACACGGACGAAAATGGCTTCTGTACAGCAACAGAAGACTACAAGGACGTGGCTACAGTGGCAGACCAAATCGGCATTCCTTACTACTCTGTCAACTTTGAAAAAGAGTATTGGGACCGCGTATTTGAGTACTTTTTAGCAGAGTATCGGGCAGGCCGCACCCCTAATCCAGATGTCATGTGTAACAAGGAAATCAAGTTCAAGGCCTTCTTGGATTACGCTATGAACTTGGGGGCGGACTATGTGGCGACGGGGCACTATGCTCAGGTGTCACGCGACGAGGACGGCACCGTTCATATGCTACGTGGGGCAGACAATGGCAAGGATCAGACCTACTTCCTTAGCCAACTCTCACAGGAACAGCTGCAGAAAACCATGTTTCCGCTCGGCCATTTACAAAAGCCTCAGGTAAGGGAAATAGCAGAGCGAGCAGGCTTGGCGACCGCTAAAAAGAAAGACTCGACAGGCATCTGCTTTATCGGTGAAAAGAACTTCAAAGAATTTTTAGGACAATATTTGCCAGCCCAGCCCGGCCGGATGATGACGGTGGACGGTCGTGACATGGGAGAACATACAGGTCTTATGTACTATACCATTGGTCAGCGGGGCGGGCTTGGTATCGGAGGACAAATCGGTGGGGACAATGAGCCTTGGTTTGTTGTCGGGAAAGACCTGTCAAAAAATATCCTCTATGTCGGTCAAGGCTTCTATCATGAGTCCTTGATGTCAACTTCTTTACAGGCTAGTCAAGTACATTTTACACGTAATATGCCTGAAGAATTCACGCTAGAATGCACAGCTAAGTTCCGCTATCGTCAACCAGATAGTAAAGTAACTGTCAAGGTAAAAGGTGACAAGGCAGAAGTTATTTTTGCAGAGCCACAACGAGCAATCACACCAGGACAAGCCGTTGTTTTCTACGACGGTCAAGAGTGTCTGGGCGGTGGCATGATCGATATGGCCTACAAAGATGGAGAGGCTTGTCAGTATATTTAATCAAAAGTCATAACCACCCGTGAAAACGGGTGGCTTGTACACCGGCTATAAGCCGTTTCTCTCCAGCGACGTCTAAAGACGTTCGCTGAACTTCGTTCAGGTTAGTGCTATAATTACTTGACTAATGCCCGT
>NZ_JAOTGI010000018.1:0-37127 GCF_044427255.1 Streptococcus sp. 2021WUSS126
ACATCTATTTTTATAATCATCAACGATTTCAAGAACGCAACAACGGCCTTGCCCCTCTTGAAATGAGGAACAAGGCCGTCGCCTAATCTTTTATTATTTCATTGTCCACTTGACAGGGAGCAGTTCACAAGACCAACTTGTTTTTGATTATTTAATTAAAAATCGATGTTCTGAAATCATTTGTAGAGTTCATCAAGGCTTGATAAACTTTCACTTTGAGTGCATGAACACGACTGTTGTTCAAGTTGAGGGTGTTCGCTTGGATGTCTGCTTCCATAGCTTCCTTCATCAAGGTTTGCAACTGTTCAAAGCTTATGATGGTTACTTCCTTGGTTGAATTAGCTACACCAAGTTCATACTGCATGGTAAACGGCTTGAGTTTGCCTGCTGCTGCTTTTTCCAAACGCTCAGTAAACATGGCTTTCTTGAAATCAGCCCATGAAGTATATTGACCTTGGAATACATAGTCTAAGACAAGATTGTCTGTAATCAAACCAACATCTTTTTTAGTCCATGTATCGTAAATCTTAGAATCTTTTTCCATAGCTAGGTCAGACAACTGACCAGAAGTATACGGAACAAATCCATCTGTGTAACCTTTAGCTGCAATCAATTCGAAGGCCATACGGCGGAACATGATGTCGCCTGGTGAGCCTTTTGAATTTGAAAGGGCTGAGAAGTTAGCCGCAAACATTGGCACGCTGACATAACTGTTTCGATCCCACTTCTTGCTTGTATTGTTTACATTATTGACATATTGACGTTGAACGATAATGCTCTGATCAATCAAATCATTGAAGGACTTCAAGCTTGCAACTTCATCATCTGTCAATGCACGCGCAGAGTTTCCAGCATGGGTATCAACACCATTATTTTGGACATAGTAGTTTTCAATCTTACGCAACCAAGCTTTCTTCGCTGCATCCGATTGAGCCAAGATGTTTGTACCTTCTAGGTAATCCAGCAAGTAAAGCACATCGAACTGGTTATGGTAATACTCATTGAAATCAGCCTCGCTGTTGAAACGTGCAACTGGGGCTCCGACATGGACACGGTTGGCTTCATCGCTATTATAGACTGCGTTGAATCCAAGGTTCATCTCAGTGACATTGAAGACATTTTGCAGAAGACCTTGGGCGTAAACTTCCATACCTTGACCAATACGGCGGCCATAGCCTTTCAGATAAATATCGCCATCTTGGTTGTGGACCATTTCGTGGGTATAAAGGGCTGTGCCATAATCTGACAGCATATCGTAAGTGATATAGTAGGTCTCACTTCCATCCGCAAAGGCAGTCTTAATAGACGGATGCTCACGGTACCACTTGTTGATAGGACCGTAGAAATCTTGGATAGCATCAACATCGGCTGTCAAGTTGCGATAAGATTTCGTGCCATCTTTACCGTACATGACGTAACCTTCGTTATTGAGGACAGATCTGAAGAGCTTGTCACGGTTGGCTTCGTCCATCATCTTATACCAGAAGTCCGCATTGTCACGCTGACGTTCTGCCGCCAAATCAACCATCTGACGAACCTTATCACGATTTTCAACTGTTGAATAATCATTTACATAGTGCTCGTATGAACCAATCGCAATGGTATTCATGTTGGTGATGATAAAGATATTTTCTTGTGGCAGGGTCAAGAGTGGCAAGAGCATGTGGTTGTACTTCCAAGTTGGGTTAGACACCGTATCATTCACAATCTTGCTGTAGGCACCGACATTGTACTTACTATAAGTATCTGTCGTTTCTTGCTTAGCAGCTACTTCTGGAATCAAGGACTTACCTTCAACCACATAGGCTTTAGTCGTTTGTTTGAACCATTCGTTGTTGGTCATTTCTGGTAAGAAGAGCTGACGATAGTCTTCCAGCATATCGAAAAGCTTGGTCTGATTATTTTGTTTACCAATGATGGATGCGAACGTGGTCACGTTGTTGTGGGCACGAAGAACATCATAGCCACCATTACCAATTGCAAGAATCATATCAAGGGCAGATGCTGCATCATTTCCGAAGAAGTCAGGTTCAAAGATGGTCAAATCTTTGGTGTTTACGTCCCCGTAATTGATGTCATACCAACGGTTCAAGTAAGTCAAACCTAGCACAAAGGCTTCTTTGTTATTGGTGATTTTCTCTTTGATGTAGTCTTCAGAAGCCTGACCTTGACCATTTAGACTAGCAACCAAAATCTTACGAACGTTGCTCTCTAGGTTGGCTTTCACTTGTTCAACGCTTTCACCAAAGTAGAAGTCTTTAGCTGTGCCAGTCTGAGTATCCACATTTAATTTTGTAGGATAATTGATAATAGCCTTCATAGCATCTGAATCAAGGACTACAGTAGAAAGGCTGCTTACCAAGTCATTGACAAGGGCACTTCTGTCATTCAAGAATGATTCTGGCGTGTAAATCAAGTCCGTACCTGAAATAGTGTACTCGACCACATGATTATTCTTGAAGTCTTCTAGATAAGAAACTGCCTTGTAGTCCACAGTGCCATCTGCATAATGAAGCATAATCTTATTGATATTAGCCTTCTCAGCGTAGACATCAGCAACTACAGCATTGTCCTTCATTGGTACAACATCCAGCAAACGAACCTTGTTGAGCTTATCGTCTGTCGCAATCTTGTTTCCATAATAGACAAGAAGTTCCTTGTTGTAGAATGGCAAGATTTTCTCCATGTTGTAGTAGGCGATTTCATGGTCAGCCTGTGCCTTATCCAAGGTCAAGTAATCTACAGAATAGTTGTTCAAGTTGAGCGGAACTGAATTGTCAATTGTCGCTTGAATAGCCATAGCTTCCACTTTTGCTTGCGCTTCTTCATCAGTGATAACAGTGACGTTGGTCAAGCTATCAGATGTTGTAGTGAAACCGTCTTTAATCTTACCGGTTGGATTTGCTGGTTGACCGATAATGCTTGTCGTACCAGTCATATCGTTGATAACATTATTAACATTACCGCTATGTGGAGCGTAAGGGCCAGTTACTTGGTTGGCTCCTGCGATACCGCCGATAATCGCTCCAGTTCCCGTCGTTACAATGGAACCAGTTGCGTATGCATTATAGACACTTCCTGGTACATCGTAGACAAGCATGGTACGACCGACGATACCACCAGCTACTTGATTTGCTGTACCTGGGAGGGTAATGGTCGCATCAACCTTGGCATTTCCAACACTTGCCATCGTACCGTTACCCAAGATACCACCAGTAAGGCTGGCATCGGTTCCAGTTACTTCAATACTACCCTTGAAGGATACATCCTTGATAGTAGAGTTGGTTGCAGAATGAACCAGACCTGATACGTTTTGCGGACCTTTAAGGCTAGCTTCTACTGCTACGTTTGTAATGGTTGCTCCATTGGCATTGATAGCAATAGTCGCAAGTGGGTTCTTAGAGGTTGTATTCAAGCTTGCATTTTTGATGTCCAAGTTTTGAACTTTACCACCAAGGTTAAAGAACAATGGTGCTTTCAAGTTGCTGATAGAAAAGGCGTAGCCGTCATTTAAGCCATCCAAGGTACCGCTAAAGTTGGTCACATACGATGCAACATCTCCAACAGGAACTTCACTTGCGTCCAAATGCGCTCCTAGTTTGAAGGTACCTTTTGGATTTGCCTTCATAGCATCAATCAAAGCTTTGAAGGATGTATAGGTATTGGCATCCGTCGCCATCTTCGGAATGTAAAACTCACGGTTGGCAATGTATTTGGCATCCTTATCTTGCACCAATTCATCAAAGGATGAAACTAGTTTGAAGACTGCCTTGCCATTCAAGGTTGTTTCTTCAATGCTTGAAACAGGTAGGTATACTTCCTTGAAGCGGTCTGAAGTCACCTTGATAAACAACTCATCTGTGTTTGTTGGCAGTTCTTCCAAGAATTCTTGACCAATGTAGCTACCATTCTTACGACGGTAAACAGTCACCGCATCAATATCCTTGATTTCAATCTTCTTGTAGACCAAATCAAATTTGCGCATGCTTTCAAGAACAGCTTCTTGTTCTGAGCTTTGTTCCTGCTCTGCCATTGTGTAGAAAATCTTAGACTTAACAGTATAGTCTGTGTAGAAATCAAGATTTTCAAGTGTCAACTGGCCATTTGGATCTGTAATGGCCTGTTCTTGAACCAAGGCACCTGTATTATCATAGAGAAGGGCAACAGCTCGTTGGAAGTTGGCCGTTTCATCTGTCAACTTGTAGCTGATTGTCGCTGACTTGGCATCGTCATTTTCAACCAAGTCTGTGATAATCACTTGTGGGACTTTTTCAACTTTTGTACCACGCGCAATCACTTGCTTGACTGGTTGCTTGGTAATTTCTTCTGTTACAGTAGGATTTTCCTGACGAACTCCCTTGATAGTCTGGTAAGTTGTTGTAACCGTCTTAGAGCCATTTACACCCGCCGTTACAACTTTGGTCTTACCTTCTAGCAGTGTCGGGTCATCAACATACTCTGTTTCAAAGGCGATGTCAACCGTTTCTGTATCTGATTCGGTACCCTCTATTGGTTTTGTTCCTTTGAGAACCTCTTTCGTTGTTGGCTCTTCAAGGACTCTCTCAGTCACTGTTGGGTTTGGTTGACGGACTCCGTTGATTGTCTGATAAGTAGTGGTAACTTCCTTAGAACCAACCTTACCTTCAGTAATGAATTTTTCTTCTCCAACATAAAGTTCTTCTGTTTCTGTGACTGTCGTTTCAAACGGAAGCTCTTCTGTTGTTACAACGGTTTCAGATCCAATAACATCTGTTGTTTTCGTGCCTACTCTTACAACTTCTGTTACTGGTTCTTTTGTCACTACATCTGAAACTTGTTCGGATTTGATTAGTACACCATCGGCATAATAATTCTTAGTCTCGATTGTCCGAACACCATCTTGTCCCTTCTGTTCAACTTCACGACTACCTTCTGCCAAGTTTACATCATAGATTTCTTGCACATCAAAGGCAAAGACTTCGGTATGAGTAACTGTTTCTTCTGTTAAAGAATTCGTCGAGTTTTCATAACTTGGTTCTGTATCTGGTGCTTCTGTAACAATATCATCGGTTGCTTGTTTTGTACCAACTTCAACAATCTTTGGAACAGCAGTTTTTGTAACCGTCGAGGAAATCTCTTCTTCCGAAATAATTTGACCTTTTGAATGGACTTGTTTAATCGTTACAGTACGCTCACCATCCTGTCCTTCTTGTACCACTCGCTCTGTCCCCTCAGATAATTGGGGATTTTCTACGGTTTGAATTTCAAATGGAATGGCCTCTGTCTTGTTGACAATGGTTTCTGTACGGATTCCTTCTGAAGCTGGGAATTCCGCTGTTTTTTCCTCTTCCGAAGTAGGTTGTTCAATAGCTTTGCTATCCTTCAAATATCCTACATAAACGTAGCCATCAATCTCAGCTGGGGTCGGTAACGCTTGTCCGGCAGATATTTCGATAGCATGGTTATATTGAGCCAAAATTTGACTCGTCAATGCTGAGCTAGTTGGACCCAAGAAGCTTGCTCCTGTAGCTGTCAAAAGGATGACGCCCGCCAACTCTTTCTTACCTTTTTTACCAAATCTAACAGCCAATAATAGGAGAGACACTCCACCCGCCACCAATAGTCCAGTTTCTACGGAGCCAGTATTTGGCAAAACTTGAGACGTGCTTGTCGATGAAGTAGATGCTGTGCCAGTAGCTGGACGATAGATCAGGTAATAATTTGCATCCGTTTCCTGAGCTAAGCCAGGCAAGTCACGAATAATCAACTCCTTTTCTGCATCTGTCAACTCTTGCTCTGTCACATAGGAATAATTTATAGACTGAGCACTAGCTGACGGTGCTGCTGCAACCGACGATGCAAAAAACAAACTTGCTACAGCTGCCGAGACAAGTCCAATTGACAGTTTCCGAAAACCGAACCGCTGTCGTTTTTCACCAAAAATATTCTTCATAAAAACTCTCCTATTCCCTAAATAGTATAGAAACCATTATAACCTTTTATAGGGACAGGGACAAATTTTTTGTCCCTAAGTCCCAAAGTAAAAATTTTAAGTATTATAAAAGGTGGCAGGTCAATTTCTACCTGCCGCCTCTTGTAATTTCATTCTACTTAAATCACTGAACTTAGCAACTCTTACTACATATTTTTCAACTCGATGACCATATCACGAATCTGGGCTGCCAGTTCAAAGTCAAGCACTTCTGCTGCTTCCTGCATTTGACCTTCCAGTTTCTTGATCATGGCCTTGCGTTCGTCTTTGTTGAGGGCATTGAAGTCCACCACTTCTTCCTTGTCCTGAGTGACAGCTTTGGTCACGCTAATCAGGTCACGGATTTCCTTCTTAATAGTTTGTGGGATAATACCATGTTCTTCATTATAAGCCATCTGGATTTGACGGCGGCGGGCTGTTTCTTCCATAGCCTTCCGCATAGACTCGGTGACCTTGTCCGCATACATAATCACATGGCCTTCAGAGTTACGAGCCGCCCGTCCGATTGTCTGGATGAGCCCCCGTTCATTACGGAGGAAACCTTCCTTGTCAGCATCCAAGATAGCGACCAGACTGACTTCTGGCACGTCAATCCCTTCACGTAAGAGGTTAATCCCTATCAGAACATCAAAAACACCCAAACGAAGATCACGGATAATCTCTGTACGCTCCAAGGTCTTGATATCCGAGTGCATATACTTGACCTTGACACCCATTTCTTTCAGGTAGTCAGTCAAGTCCTCTGCCATTTTCTTGGTCAGGGTAGTGATAAAGGTCCGCTCGCCCCTCTCAACACGGGCATTTATTTCACCCAAGAGGTCGTCCATTTGACCCATGGTTGGACGGACTTCCACTTCTGGATCCAAAAGCCCTGTCGGCCGAATGATCTGCTCGACAACGGTATCGGTCTGCTCCATTTCATAGTCACCCGGCGTCGCAGATACATAGACAATCTGGTGGACATGGCTCTCAAATTCTTCCCTGCGCAGCGGACGATTGTCCAGTGCACTCGGTAGGCGGAAACCATAGTTGACCAACATCTCCTTGCGTGAGCGGTCACCATTGTACATCCCCTTAATCTGCCCCATGGTCATGTGGCTCTCGTCAATCATAATCAGGTAGTCTTCAGGGAAAAAGTCCAACAGGGTATATGGAGGCTCGCCCTCGCTTCGCCCGTCCATGTGTCGTGAATAGTTCTCGACTCCGTTGGTGTAGCCCATTTCCCGAAGCATCTCGATGTCGTAGTCGGTCCGTTGTTTCAATCGCTGAGCTTCTAAGAGTTTTCCTTCTGCTTCAAAGACCTTGAGTTGCTCTTCCAGCTCCACCTGAATCTTGGCAATGGCCGTTTCCATATGGTCATCGTTGGTCACGAAGTGGGTGGCAGGGAAAATCGCCAAGTGGTCCACATCGCCCAAGACCTTACCTGTTAGGCTTTCAATCTCACGAATGCGGTCGATTTCATCCCCGAAAAACTCCACACGGAAGGCGTGTTCATCACGAGAAGCTGGGAAAATCTCCACCACATCTCCACGTACACGGAAGCGTCCCCGTTGGAAGTCAATGTCGTTGCGCTCAAACTGGATATATACCAGAGAATTGAGCAACTGGTCACGGGAAATCTCCTGACCTGGGCGCAGGCTGACCACGCTATCTGAATATTCCTTGGGCGATCCCAAACCGTAGATACAGGAAACCGAAGCCACCACGATGACATCGTTTCGTTCGAGTAAGGCTGAGGTTGCTGAGTGGCGAAGTTTGTCAATCTCATCATTGACCGAACTGTCCTTCTCAATATAGGTATCGCTAGACGGTACATAGGCTTCTGGCTGGTAGTAATCATAGTAAGAAACGAAGTATTCGACCGCATTTTCTGGGAAGAATTCCTTGAACTCACTGTAGAGCTGACCAGCTAGGGTCTTGTTGTGGGCGATAACCAGAGTGGGCTTATTGACACGGGCAATGACCTGACTCATGGTGTAGGTCTTACCCGTACCAGTCGCCCCCATAAGAATCTGGGCTTTTTCGCCACCCTCGATATTATCCACCAAGGTTTCAATGGCTTGGGGCTGGTCACCAGACGGTGCATATTTTGACACAAGTTTAAATTGGTTTTCAGTATTTCGATTGATCATACTCCTATTTTATCATAAGTTCGACTAATGGAGAAACATTCTAAACCATTCACGACCATGTCCAAAATATTAAATTTTCTCACATTTTAATGACTTTGCATGTCAGAAAATCTAACATTGCAAAAACCTCGATTTTGCATTAATTTTCAGAATATGATATACTAGGACAGTTATTTTATAATAGAAGGAGTATGGAAATGAAGAAAAAACTACTCATGTTATTGGCAAGCATTCTGCCAGTATTCTTTATTTTTACTGGCGTTAAAGCTGACGATACTATTGATGTCGTATTTGACAATGCTTACGCCCCATTCGAGTTTAAAGACTCAGATCAAATTTATAAAGGATTAGATGTTGACATCATCAACGAAGTAGCCAAGCGCTCAGGTTGGACCATGAATCAAAGCTTCCCAGGATTTGATGCAGCTGTCAACGCTGTACAGGCTGGATCTGCGGACGCCCTAATGGCAGGTACAACTATCACCGAAGCGCGTAAGAAAGTATTTACTTTCTCAGCCCCTTACTTCGACACCAAAATCGTTATCGCTACCACAAAGGCAAACACCATCTCTTCATATAAGGACCTTAAAGGCAAGACTGTCGGTGTCAAAAACGGTACCGCAGCTCAAAACTTCCTAGAAGAACACAAAGACAAGTACGGATACAACGCAAAAACTTTTGATACTGGCGATTTGATGTATAATAGCCTTTCTGCTGGTGCTGTTGATGCTGTAATGGACGACGAAGCGGTTATTCAGTACGCTATTCAACAAGGTCAAGATCTAAGCATTGATATTGACGGCGAAGCCATCGGTTCATTCGGTTTCTCTGTCAAAAAAGGTAGCCAATATGAATATCTTGTTGAAGACTTTAATAAGGCTTTAGCTGAGATGAAAAAGGATGGCACCTATGAAACAATCATGAACAAATGGTTGGGAGCTTCTACCACTTCTACCGAAAGTGCCGACTACTCATCTCGTTTAAGCTTAACAGGAAACGCATCAGCTAAAGCAACACCTGTCAAATCAAGCTATACAATTGTGGCAGATTCTTCTTTTGCTCCATTTGAATACCAAGATGAATCAGGTAACTATGTCGGTATTGACATGGAATTGATCAAGGCAATCGCTGAACAACAAGGATTTACTATTACCATTCAAAACCCTGGTTTCGATGCTGCACTAAATGCTGTTCAAGCTGGACAAGCTGATGCAGTTATTGCAGGTATGTCTATCACAGATGCTCGTAAGGAAATCTTTGACTTCTCAAACGCCTACTATACTTCAAACATCCTATTAGCTGTTAAAAATGGTAGTGACATCGCTTCTTACGAAGACTTAAAAGGGAAAACTGTTGGGGCTAAAAATGGTACTGCTTCATATAGCTTCTTAGAAGAAAACAAGGCAAAATATGGTTATACCCTAAAAGCCTTCGACGAAGCTTCAAGTATGTATGACAGTTTAAACTCTGGTTCTATCGATGCTCTTATGGATGACGAAGCCGTTCTTCTATATGCCATCCAACAAGGTCGCAACTTTGCAACACCAATCCCTGGCGAAAAATCAGGTGAATACGGATTTGCCGTAAAAAAAGGTGCCAACCCAGAATTGATTGAAATGTTTAACAACGGTTTAGCTGCCCTGGTTGAATCAGGCAAGTATGATGAAATCCTTAATAAGTATTTCAACTCAACGGAAGAAGCAAGCGCAACAACTTCAACTGTTGATGAGACAACGATTGTTGGTCTTTTGAAAAACAACTACGGTCAATTGCTCTCAGGCCTTGGTATCACAATTGGACTTGCCCTTCTATCATTTGCTATTGCAATTGTCATCGGTATTATCTTTGGTATGTTTGCAGTCAGCCCAGTTAAAGCACTCCGTGTTACTTCATCTGTTTTTGTAGATGTTGTTCGTGGTATTCCGCTCATGATTGTCGCTGCATTCATCTTCTGGGGTATTCCAAACTTAATCGAGTCGATTACTGGTCAACAATCTCCAATCAATGACTTTGTCGCTGGTACGATTGCCCTATCCCTCAACTCTGGTGCCTATATTGCTGAGATTGTTCGTGGCGGTATTCAGGCAGTTCCAGCTGGTCAGATGGAAGCATCTCGCAGTTTGGGTATTTCCTACGGAACAACCATGCGTAAGATTATCCTACCTCAAGCTGGTAAAATTATGTTGCCTAACTTTATCAACCAGTTTGTTATTACTCTGAAAGATACTACTATCATTTCTGCGATTGGTTTGGTAGAACTCTTCCAAGCAGGTAAAATCATTATTGCACGTAACTACCAATCCTTCCGTATGTATGCAATTCTTGCCATCATTTACTTGGTAGTTATCACACTCTTGACTCGCTTAGCACGCAAACTCGAAAAAGGAGGCAAATAATGGCTCAATTAAAAATCAACGTCCATGACTTACACAAGTCTTATGGAAAAAACGAGGTCCTCAAAGGTATTACTGCTAAGTTCTATGAAGGTGATGTTGTTTGTATTATCGGCCCTTCTGGTTCAGGTAAATCGACCTTCCTTCGTACAATGAACTTACTTGAAACCATTACAAGTGGTCAAGTAACAGTCGATGGATATGACTTAACCGATCCTAAGACAGATGTCGATGCCTTTCGTGCAAATGTCGGAATGGTATTCCAACACTTTAACCTCTTCCCACATATGTCTGTACTTGATAACATCACATTTGCGCCAATCGAACACAAATTGATGGACAAATCTGAAGCTGAAAAAGTCGGCATGGAATTATTGGAAAAAGTTGGATTGGCAGACAAACGCGACGCTATGCCAGACAGCCTTTCAGGAGGTCAGAAGCAACGTGTTGCCATCGCTCGTGCCCTCGCTATGAACCCAGACATCATGCTCTTTGACGAACCAACTTCCGCCCTTGACCCTGAAATGGTTGGGGACGTACTCAACGTTATGAAAGACTTGGCTGAGCAAGGTATGACCATGTTGATCGTCACACACGAGATGGGCTTCGCCCGCAAGGTTGCTAACCGCGTTATCTTCACTGATGGCGGTGAGTTCCTTGAAGATGGTACACCAGAGCAAATCTTTGACAACCCACAACATCCACGTTTACAAGACTTCCTAGATAAGGTATTGAACGTGTAAAAATACAAAAAGCCTTTGACCAAGTGTGTCAGAGGCTTTTTAACATCTCACAATTAATACCTATAACATCTTTTTGTAAGAACACCCTTTCTTAGTCTTCTCTACAACTTCAAAACCACATTTCTCAAACAGCTTTCGGGAACCAAGATTCCAATCGTAAATTTCTTCGACAAGTATTTCCACAAAGCCAAGCTCCCTTGCACGTTCTACCATTCGCTGCAATACCTTGGTTCCAATTCCTTTGTTCCAATACCGCTTATCTCCAATGGCAATAGCAAAATCATCTGCAAACAGCGTCACATCACCAATTGGGATAAACTGATCGTCTTCAAAAATTTCAATAAAGTAACATTCGCCATTTTTAGACAAATAATCATACATACGATCGAGCAAGTCAAGACTATAACGTTCTTGATCACCATCAATCAGCCAGACCAATTCTAGATCTTGGTGCCATTCAAAAGCAAAACCATGCTGACCATCATACCGACGTAAACGGACTTGTTTGTCTATTTCTAAAATGTCTGCTTGCTCAATTCCAGTGATTGCCATTTCGAATCCCCTCTCATTTACAATAAGTTCATTTTAACATATATCTCTATCAAAATCTATGAATATTATAGCACGCTGATTGACAAGCTTCTATCGATATGCTATATTAAAAGAAATAAAGCATGCGAGGTAAGGAGAAATGGACAGTAACAAGTAAACTCAATTTAAGTTCTATACTTATTTAGTAGTTTTCTTGCGTCCATTTTTCTGTTCCCTCTATTCCTTGAATAGGGTCTTTTTGAGCAGATTTCGACACACTACTAAATAGGTAGTGTGTTTTTTCTTGTAAAGGAGGCCTTATGCTACTAACCACTCAACACCTAACCCTCGACCATCAAAAAGATTTGAGAAATCTGGTTCATGACCTAAACCTCATTGTCAACCCTGGCGATAAAATAGCCATCATCGGCGAAGAAGGAAATGGAAAATCCAGTCTATTACTTACCTTGATGGATTCAGCTCTTGTCACCGACTACCTGCTCATATCAGGCAGCATTCACCAATATTTTCACTCACCAGTCTACATTCCCCAAAGTCTTTCACTGGAAATGGCAGAGCTAACCTTGAACGACTACTTCTTTGGAGATATGGACAGTGACATTGATTACGGTCTACTCTACCTCTATGCTGAGCAGCTCCAGTTTGACAGCGAACGATTTGCCAGTCAACAATTGATTGGAAGCCTGTCAGGTGGCGAAAAATTAAAAATTCAGTTAATCAAATCTTTAGCAACTCCATCTGATATTATTTTTCTAGATGAGCCGTCCAATGACCTGGATTTAGATACCTTACTGTGGCTTGAAAACTATATCATTACTAGTCCTAAAACCATTCTATTTGTTTCCCACGATGAAGACTTTCTTAGCAGAACAGCTACAAAAATCATTCACCTAGAATCAGTAAAAAAGAAAACACTTGCTCAGACCAAGGTTGAAGATCTTGACTACCAAGATTACGCATTGAGACGCCAACAAGCCTATCAGAAGCAAGTCCAACAAGCTCGGAACGACAAAAAAGAATTTGACAAAGCTATGAACAAGCACCTACGTCAAAAATCACAGGTTCGTCATACCTTGCTCAACACCCACGATGCCACACTAGGACGGCTCATAGCCAAGAAAATGAAGAATGTCTTATCACGTGAAAAACGCTATGAAAGAATGAAGGAAAATCTCACGCAAGTTCCTTTTCATGAAGATGCCATTTCCCTCTTCTTCTCAGACATTTCACCACTACCAGCTAGAAAACAAGTGCTTCACTTAGAAAACTTCCAATTGAACATTAGAGGGCGACAATTAGTTCAAAATATCCATTTCAACTTAAATGGACAAGAGAAAATTGGCATCATTGGACAAAATGGAATTGGTAAATCCAGTTTTCTAAAGTTAATCTATCAAGAACTCAGGCAACGAGCGGACATAAACTTGGGTTACATGCCCCAGCACTATTCAGAAGTCCTTGATGAATCTAAAACTCCACTTGATTTTTTATTAGAAAATGGCAATCGTGAGCAGGAACAACTAATCTTAACACATCTAGCCAGTCTGCAGTTTACACGACAAGAAGTTCATCACAGGATCTGTGATCTTTCAGGAGGACAAAAAGCCAAGTTACTCTTGTTAAAAATGGTTCTTGATCAAGCCAATTTTCTCTTATTAGATGAACCCAGTCGAAACTTCTCTCCTACTTCTCAGCCATATATTCGTCAACTATTTGCCGATTATCCAGGTGGCTTGGTATGCGTATCACACGACAGACGTTTTTTGAAAGAAGTTTGTCAAAGAATCTATCGACTAACTGAGAATGGACTGGAGGAACTAGAACAGATATAAAAAAGGAAATTGGCACACACGCCAAATTTCCTTTTCTAATAGTATTTCGAATATATTCGCTTTACAGCTTATAGTTTATCAAGAGCAAGCTGTAAGTCCTCAATCAAATCATTGACATTTTCAAGTCCGATGGATAGGCGAATTTGATTTGGTGTGACCCCAGCAGCAAGTAAATCTTCTGGAGCTAACTGAGCATGCGTGGTTGTAGCCGGATGAACTACTAGTGATTTAGCATCGGCAACGTTTGCTAAATTGGAAAAGATTTCCAAACTATCAATAACCTTACGCGCTTCTTCTGCTCCGCCTTTTACTTGGAAAGAGAAAATAGAGCCAACTCCCTTAGGCAGGTATTTATCCGCCAAAGGCTTATAAGGACTATCTGGAAGTGATGGATAATTGACCGACTCTACCTGAGGATGACTAAGTAAAAAGTCAACAATTTTTTCAGCATTAGATACATGACGCTCTACACGGAGAGACAAGGTTTCTAACCCTTGCAAAAGCAAGAAGGCGTTGAATGGAGAAAGGGCAGCACCTGTGTCACGAAGTAATTGTACACGAACTGCTACAATAAATGCAGCTGCACCAATATCACGAGTATAACTAATGTTATGATAGCTTGGATCTTCTTCAACAAATTGCGGAAACTTACCAGATGCCGCCCAATCAAACTTACCGCTATCGACAATCACACCGCCAATGGTCGTACCATGCCCACCGATAAACTTAGTTGCTGAATGGACGGCAATATCAACACCATGAGAAAATACATTAATCAAATATGGAGTTGCAAAGGTATTATCTGAAACAAGTGGGATGTGGTGATTGTGTGCAATTTCTGCCAATTTTTCAAGATCAGGAATATTGATAACAGGATTTCCCAAGGTTTCAATAAATACCAGTTTTGTATTATCTTGAATGGCAGCTTCTACTGCTTCAAAGTCATCAATATCAACAAAACTTGTTGTAATCCCATAGCGAGGAAGGGTTTCTTTGAAAAGATTAAAGGTCCCACCATAGAGAGTGGTCGCTGCTACAATATGATCCCCAGCATGTGCCAATGCTAGAATAGTGTATGTGATAGCTGCCATTCCTGAAGAAGTGGCCAAGGCACCAATACCACCTTCTAAAGCTGCCACACGATTTTCAAAAGTAGAGACCGTGGGATTAGTGATACGAGTATAGATATTCCCTGATTTACGCAAGGCAAATAAATCTTCTGCTTCTTGAGCGTCTTCAAAAACATAGGAAGTAGTTTGATAGATGGGTACAGCACGTGATTTTGAAGCAGAATCAACTTCTTGTCCAGCATGGAGTTGAAGGGTTTCAAATGAAAATTCTCTAGTCATAAAGGTACTCCTTTGGTCTTTTTCTGTATTCTACCTCATTTTTACCATCTTGACTAATACTTAAATATTAGAGATATGTATAGTTAACAACTATAGCCATAGGATCAGTTATTCTAGAAAAATAATATTCATTTTCCTTGAATAAAATAAGGACAAGATTTACAATAAGATTATGAATACCTTAATAGAATATATCGGTCCGATTATCCTCCTAGTACTAATAATCTCTTATAGCATCTATCGCAGATGCCATCCTAATAATCTGGACACTAAACAAGCGCTCAAATGTCCAAAATGTAAGTCAATAAAACTGCAAACTTACGTTCTAACACAAAAAAGATATTCTCGTAAAGCCGGTATGATTGGTCATGCAATCAATGGCATAGAGGGAGCTATGTTTGCAATGCTCTATGAAGCTGATCGGACTTATTATCGTTGTCAACATTGCGGTTACCGATTTTCTAGAAAGGAGAATCGTTTTATTTCTAACATCGAATAACCTCCCTAGTTTTAAAAGCTATAATTCAAAAGCATTCACTCCGATTTTTATTAACTGAAATATAATCCCATAAACGCATCATTAGACTTCTTCCTTTAAGATTCTAAGCTGATGCGCTTTTTTATTTATCTGTTACTCCAATCAGCATGAGATGTTTTCCTACAACTATATCGGTTAACTGACTAGCTTAAAAATTCCTGTCCAATTTAGAAATGCCTTTCGACGCATTTGTTCAATTTCACAGCGAAATAATCCTGCTAAGGTTGCTCTATTTAAAACAATATCATTCTTACGAGAAAGGCTAGTTACTTTATTTACAAGCGTCTCGACTTCTTCGCCATCTCTAATTCCCATATCCCATAACTCTTGAAGTACTGATTTTTTATACATTTTCTCATATTCTGTCATACCTTGTAGAGTCCAGTAACGTTCATTATTCTCAACTTCTAACCATTGCCACACAATTTCTGTATCAGCTACATTAGGTTTTTCATGCTGACAGGATAGACAGAGGACCATCTGATTAGCCAGGCTCGTCTCCTTGCTCCATTTGCTTGATACAATCTGACACATAGCCACACCATGAGAACTTTTACATCTCCAGCATTTTCCTTCAAGCAATTCATCAGAGCTCAAAATTCCTCTTTCTATCAAAGTATCATTCCAATACTCTGCAACTTTCGATACTTCAGCATTCTTATTCAACAAATTAAACATTTTCATTCTCCTATTATAATTACTTTTCTAATATCTGTGTCCGAACCATACTAGCCTGCAACATTGCTAACTCAACTACACAAGAATAATGACTCAAATCAAGATTTTCCAACAAACGATAAGATACAAATAACTTCGGTTGCAATCGTGTGAGAGGTTTTGACCATATTACTGCTTCTGACTGGAATTGTTTGAGTGCCTGAAAATAAATCTGATTGACTGTAAGATAGGCTCTACCATTTAGTAAATATGCGTAATCTTGTATTAAATCTCTACAAAATGAAGCTACCCAAATAGAGCTGCGGTCTTCTCAGAATCAGCATCGTAATCGGCTAATAAGTCCAGCGTAATCAGACTTCCTTTTCCAAAATCCTTCGATTTCTGATTTCGCAATTTTTCAGCATTTATCGGAGTCGTCAAACCAAAATGATTAGCATAGGTTTCCCACTCTTTATAAATATCATTCCAAGAAATCTCTGTCATCCTTTTCATTTGCGACTCCTATTTTTCTTTTTGTGAGATTATCATAACACCGTTTTGATTTTTTATCAAACATGTTAAACAAAATTTGCAAAAAATATTTTTTAATGGTATAATTGGTTAAACAGATAAGGAGACAACCATGATTTTAGGTGATATTTTAAAAGAATACCGAAGCAAGAATAAATTATCAATGGATAAATTCGCTGAATTATCTGGTTTAACAAAAGGCTATATTTCTATGTTGGAAAAGAACCAGCATCCCAAAACCAAAAAAGCTCTCCTGCCAACGATGGAGACGCTAGAAAAAGTCGCTAAGGGCATGGCTATATCGGTTGGTGAGCTAATCGAGCAACTAGATTCCAATCAGGATATAGCTTTAACGATTACTCCTTCCCAATTTAAACTCTTTCAACAGCCTATTCATCCAGAGATTCAAACCTTGGACAATGAATTAAAGGGTGATTTCCATGCACGATGGTTAACTTTTGGTCAAGAACAGTTAGCAGCTATGCAAACTGCCTCAGTTACTCCTTCTGCTTCTATTCTTCACTTGGATGACTATCGGGAGCGAATCGAATTACCTGTTCCTGGTAAGGTTTCTGCCGGTACAGGTTACTGGCAGGATACAGATATGAACAATCTTGTATCGTTCTATAACGATGAGATTCCGAATAACCAATCTTATGATACAATCGCTCAGGTTGTGGGAGATTCTATGGCTCCGCATATCAAGGATGGAGACTATCTCTTCATTCGCCTAACTCCTCATATTCCTCTAAATACGATTGGAATTTTTTCAGTCAATGGTGAAAATTTTGTTAAAAAGTTCAAAGGTGACTATTTGCAATCACTCAATTCTGACTATGATGACATCTATTTTAGCCCAGAAGACGATATTCGACCTATTGGTCAAGTTGTAGATATTTATAGTCCAAATTGATTTCTAAGCCTAATTAATCACTAGTTATATTGGCTACATTCCTCTATCTATTTTTGGAAAGTCTGTTCGTATAGCTGGTGTTGTTTCCTACTAAAAACAGACTGAAAAGCACAGTAAAAGGAGGCTATGACAGCCTCCCTTTTATATGTCAAATTGGAAAAGTCCATTACCAGATAGTTATTTGACAACAAGTTAATGATTAAATAATTATTCTGCTACCCTTATGTCTTTGATTGTCCTCTTACTATTTGTCTAAAGTGTGGAGATTGCTTATTATGATGAAAATCGCTAGAGGTTTTTGTGATTTTCTAAGGTTATGTTCAAAAGTTACAACATCTTGAACACATAGTAGTTACGACACGAATAATCTTAGCCTACTTCTGATTGAACCGGGTAGCAAGGCTAAATAATGAGTTAATGCTATGCATTTGACAATGGATATCACAAATAGATATAAAACAGGGATAACGGACTTTTCCCCTACTAGCATCCCTCTCTTTTTATTAGAGAAAGATGACTAATAGTATATACACTTCTACGAACGCTAAAGAACTCCTTTCAGCAATTCAGATGGCGTTCAACATCTTAACTAACTATTTCCTTTTTTCAATTAGATTATACCACTATTATAAAACGCTTTCAAATAATTATGTGCTCCAAAGTCAATTTTTTTGCTTTTCTTTTTCCTTGATAAAGTTTTCCCACATTTTTTGTTGCGGCTTAGCAAATGGGTAGGTAGGAAAATCTTCTACAGAAACCCATTTCAATTCTTTTGATTCTGGAAGGTTAAGTGTTTCTGCCACACCTTCTACCATTTCTATCTGCCATTTGCGGTGACTAAAAATGTGCTGGACGATGCCAAATTCTTGCTCTTGCCAATTAACAGTCAGACCATAAAGTTCCGTAAAGCTCTGCCGAATATCTGGCTCAACAACTTCTTCTGCAACTTCAAAGAGAGAGACTTGTTTGTCAACGATTGCTCCTTTTTCCAAAAGCGGAAAAGACCAGAAACCTGATAGAAGACCTGCTTCATTATTTTTTTCCAATAAAAATTGATTGTCTTTATTTCTGATGAGAAATCCCTGGTAGGCCACGGGAATCGGCTTTTTCTTTGGTGCTTTGATTGGATACTTATCCATTGTACCGTTTAAGTAGGCTGCGCTAAAGGCTTTGACTGGGCTGTCCTGGGGACGTGGATTAACTGGCGATTCAATATCCGACCCCAGATCCATCAGGGCTTGGTTGAAATCGCCCGGTCGCTCTGGATCAATCAACAGCTCCATCATCGCTTGGAAAATCTTGCGATTGGTAGGCAAACCAATATCATAATCAACCTCAAACAAGCGGCTGAGAACCCGCATCACATTACCATCTACCGCTGGTTCTGGCAAGTCAAAAGCAATACTGGAAATTGCTCCAGCAGTATAGGGACCAATGCCCTTTAGGCTTGAAATGGCTGCATGCGTGGTCGGAAATTGCCCATCAAAATCTTCTACCATTTGCTGAGCCGCCTTTTGCATATTCCGCACGCGCGAATAATAGCCCAATCCCTCCCAGAGTTTGAGAATGACCTCCTCTGGTGCTTGTGCTAAATCACTAATCGTAGGTAAGTGATGGAGAAAACGTTCATAATAAGGAATGACCGTGTCTACTCTTGTCTGTTGAAGCATGATTTCAGAAACCCATATAGCGTATGGGTCCCTTGTCCTTCTCCAAGGCAAGTCACGTTTATTAGCATCATACCAATCTAAGAGTGCCTTGCGAAAAGCTTGAATCTTTTCTTCCGGCCACATTTCGATTCCATATTCTTTCAAATCTAACATACATCTAGTATAACACAAAGAAAGGGAGCCAGCTTTTGCCAACTCCCTTATATCGTTTATAATCAAAATCAAACTAGCTCCAAAGGTTTGGGGAACCTTTGGAGGTTGGAAATAGAGCGAACGAAGTTCGTCTCTACAAAGGTTTGGGGAAACTTTGGAGGTTGGAGATTGAGCGAATGAATTTGTTTCTCTGAATCTAGCCAAGACTGTCTGTTTTTGATGTTCGAAGAATTTTATTCTACTTTACCTGTTACAAACATGGTAAAGCTTGCTGAAGCAAGTAGCTGTTTATCTTGGTTTTCTATCTTAACTTCGACGACCTTTGTCCTGCTTCCATCATGTGTGCAAGAACCTATTACTGATAAGGTATCACCAAGTTTTGCCGCCTTCATATAATGGATATTGGACTGTAGGGTGACAGAATAGGCCCCCCTTGCTACCGTTGTCAGACCTGCAACTGAATCTGCCAATGTGAAAAGAAAGCCTCCATGTGCTATGCCGTATGGATTGAGAGATTTTTCCGTCACCTTAGTAGTCAGTAGCACCTCTTTCTCATTGAGCATTGTAGCTTGATAGTCATCTAAAACCGTAATCGGTTGTAAGTTTAATTTATCTAACACTTTCATCCTCCTCTGTCTGCTGACTTGTTTGCATTTGATAATAAACGCCTTGTTCAGCCATCAATGCTTCATGATTCCCTTGTTCAACAATTTTTCCGTCCACCATGACCAAAATCAAGTCAGCTGATTGAATGGTTGATAGGCGATGAGCAATAATAAAGCTGGTCCGTCCTTCCATCAATTTGGCAAATGCTTCCTGTACTAAAATTTCTGTCCGTGTATCAATAGAGGAAGTCGCCTCATCTAAAATTAGGATTTTAGGTATTTTAACAAAGACACGCGCAATAGACAAAAGCTGACGTTGTCCCTGGGATAAGGCTTCACCTCCATCTGCTAAAAGCGTATCGTACCCCTGCGGAAGCTGACGAATAAAGAAGTCTGCATTAGCCGCTTTAGCCGCCTCAATGACCAATTCCCGCGTGGCATTTGGATAGCCATAGGCAATATTATCATGAATGGTACCAGATTTGATCCATGTCTCCTGTAAAACCATCCCAATCTGTCTGCGAAGATCCTCACGACTGTACTGGCTAATCGGAACCCCATCTAAAGTAATTTGACCAGCCGTTACATCGTAAAAACGCATAAGCAGGTTAATCATGGTTGATTTACCAGCACCAGTAGGTCCAACAATGGCTACCTTTTGGCCAGCTTTGACAGCAAGATCCAGATGTTCAATCAGAGAACGGTCAGCGTTGTATGAGAAAGACACATTGTCAAAGGAAATAGCTCCCTTCAACTCCTCTGAATCAATTTTCCGCTCAGCCTGATCGTCAATGCTATCTAGAGCCAAGATAGCAAACAGCCTGTCTGCACAAGCTAAGGCGCTCTGCAATTCCGATAGGACCGAGGAAATATCATTAAAAGGCTTGCTGTACTGACTGGCATAATTGAGAAAAGTTGTCAGTGCCCCCACTGTAAAATTTCCTGCCATAATTCCCAGCGCGCCAAGTCCTGCAAGTAAGGCATAAATAATAGCATTGATAAACCGCGTACTTGGATTGACCGTTGAAGAGGCAAAGATAGCCTGTTGGGAATAGGTCGCATACTGTTCATTCACAACTTGAAAACCTTGCGTAAATTGCTCTTGAGCATTGAAAGATTGGATCAAGGTCAGTTGACTGATGGACTCTTCCAAATGCTGAGATTGCTTCCCACGTGCCTGAGTCTGTTGTCTATAATAACCATAGGATTTCTTAGCGATATAGCGTGCCACAAGCAGAGAAACTGGAGTTAATGCCACAACCAGCAACATCATCGTCAAGTCAAGCCTAGCCATAGTGAAAATGGTTAGGAAAATGGTCAAGATACCAATGAAAAATTGATTGAAAATCATCAAGAGACCATTTGTTAATTGCTCACTATCACTTGAAAAACGAGCCACCAAATCACCAACTGAATGACGATCCAGATAAGATAGGGGCATCTGATTCAGCTTAACATAAACCTGTTCACGCAAGTCGGCCACCATTCCATAAACCAAGCGATTGGTTACTAGTGGGAGATACCATTGCACCAGCGTATTAAGCAAGATAACCATCACCATTTTGCCAATTATCCCTAGCAAGACCTGACCATCCGCTATCAATACTGCATCGACTGCCTGACCAATCAAGATAGGTAGATAGACTGTCAGAAGCACCTGCACCAAAGTTCCCACCAACATCAAGGACGTTCGAAAGGGTTGGCCTAAAACCAATCTGACCAGTTCCTTAAAACTAGATTGTTTCATGGCTGTCCTCCTCCCTATGTTGTGATTGATCGATTTCATGGTAAATGGCAGATCTTCTCAGCAAGTCTTCATGACAGCCAAGTCCCACTTGACGCCCTCGATCCAAGACTAAAATCTGATCAGCCGTCCGTAAACTATTGGTTCTTTGTGACACCATGATTAAGTTCTGACCTGGTAATTCCTGGCGAATAGCCACTAATAACCGATTCTCCGTCAAATAATCCAGAGCAGATGTTGCATCATCCAAGATTAAAATCGGTGCTTTCTGTAAAATAGCGCGTGCAATGGTCAAACGTTGACGCTGTCCACCAGAAAAATTCTTCCCAAAGGCTTCGACAGGGCTATCCAAACCACCCTTGTCCTCTATGAAAGATTTAGCCTGTGCAATTTCTAATGCAGACCATAGGTCACTATCAGATACTTCTTCCAATCCTAAAGATAGATTAGAACGAATAGTTCCAGCAAAAAGCTGAGCCTGTTGCGGAACGATAGCAATTCGCTGCCGCCATTCTTTTAAATTCTTAGGACTTTTTCCGTCAATGAAGAGAGAGAGCTGATTTGTTGGCACTGAATAGAGTGCCTGCAATAAATCTACTAGGGTGGACTTACCTGACCCAGTTCCCCCGATAATTCCCATAAACTGTCCCTTACGTAAGTCAAAAGCAATGTCAGACAGGGACTCCTCAGCAGATTTTGGATAAGAAAAGGAAAGATGGCGCACAGAAAAGATGATCTCCTTATCCTCACTAACCACTTTTGGCAAACTAGACTCTACATCCTCAGATGTTTGCTCAAAAACCTCTTGAATACGTTGCGCTGAAATATAGGTCTGGTTGAGAGTAGACACGACCATAATCATCTTGACCAATTCTACTAAAATTTGTAAAAGGTAGTTGATAAGAGCGACCAACATCCCCTGTTCCAACAAATTGTGTGAAAGGGCTATATTTCCCTGCCAGATGAGAATGAGTAAGGTGCCGTTGACCACTAAAAATGTCAATGGTGATAAAAGACTAGACCAAAAACCTGCCTGCAGCTGTTGCTTCTTATAAATCTGATTTATGCCTTGAAAAGCCTTAATTTCCCGCTCTCTTTGTCCAAATGCACGAATCACTCGCCAACCAGTCACTGTCTCACGTACCTGCCCCACCAAACCATCTAATTCTTTTCGCATCGATTGATAAATACGGCTGGTCATAACAGAAATGACTGTCACTATAAAAATCAATAGGATAATCATTCCTAGAAAATAGGCAGATAGACTTGGGCTAATATAGAATGCCATGATGAGCGACCCAAATACGACAATTGGAGCACGTAAAAACAAACGAAGAAAAGTATTAATACCCGTTTGAATTTGTAAAGTGTCGCTGGTCAATCGTGTCAGCAAGCTGGATGAGGAAAGAATATCTCGGCTAGACTTGGGAAGGGAAAGAACCTTCTGATACAAGTCATTCGTCAGCTCTTTTGTCACTCCGACTGCTGCTTTGGCTGAAAAATATTGCGCTGTTATCGAGACAATAATTCCAATACAAGCGAGTCCAACTAGCAATAAAAGCATAGCAACCAGGTTTCCCTGGCTGCCATTTGGAATAATTGTATCAACGATATAGGCGATAATTAATGGTACCAAAAGCTCAAAACAAGCTTCCAATAGTTTGAAAACTGGACCTAATATGGATTCCTTAATATAGTCCTTAAAATATCGTGATAAAAATTTCATATTAACGGTGCTCCAAAGCCTGAACCGCAGTAATCAAGGTCAAATTATAAACATCGTCTGGGTTACAACCACGAGACAAGTCATTTACTGGTTGGTTCAACCCTTGTAAAACCGGACCGACAGCCGCGAATCCACCCATACGTTCAGCAATTTTGTAACCAATATTACCAGCTGAGATACCTGGGAAGATAAATACAGTCGCTTGACCAGCAACACTCGAACCTGGGGCTTTTAATTTACCTGTGGTAGGAACAAAGGCAGCATCAAATTGCAATTCACCGTCCAAATCCAACTCAGGACGCAATTTTTGAGCAATTTTTGTAGCTTCAACAACCTTATCTACTTTAGGACCAGCACCAGAGCCTTTTGTAGAATAGCTGAGCATCGCTACTTTGGGATCAATACCAAACATTTTAGCAGTACGTGCTGAGTTGATAGCGATTTCTGCCAAGGTTTGAGCATCTGGATCAATGTTGATAGCACAGTCACCAAAAATATAACGCTCTTCACCTTTTACCATCAAGAAGGCACCTGATGTTTTCGATACACCTGGCTCTGTTTTAATGATTTGAAGAGCTGGACGAACTGTTGAAGCGGTTGAATGAATCGCACCAGATACCATACCTTCTACTACGCCCATATATACCAACATAACACCAAAGTAGTTAACATCTTTCAACAACTCATGTGCCTGCTCTTCTGATACCTTACCTTTACGGCGCTCTACCAAAGCAGCTACCATCTCATCATATCTATCATAATGAGCTGGGTCAATAATTTCAAAACCTTCTGTAATCCCTTCAATGTCAAGGTAAATCTTAATACGATCTGGGTTTCCAAGCAAGACGGGTACTACATCCGACTCATTTACCAAACGTTTTGTCGCTTGCAAGATACGTGGTTCTTCACCTTCTGGCAATACGATACGTACTTTTTTACCCTCTAGCTTTGTAGCTAATTGCTCAAAAATTTTCATGAACAAACTCCTTAAATTTATTTACTTATTAACTGATTGATAACAGCCTGAAAATCCTCAGGAAGCGGTGCTTCCAAATCAATCCTTTCGGCTGAAAAAGGATTGTCGAAGGCTAAATTATGACAATGTAAGGCTTGACGTTCTATCCCACATTCCAAACTTCCACCATACATATCATCTCCTAACAATGGAAATCCAATGTGAGAAAAATGAACACGAATCTGATGAGTCCGCCCAGTATGTAGTTGAATATCTACTAAATGAATATCTCCCCAAGATTGTACAACACGATAGGAAGTATGAGCATATTTTCCATTCTTTGTCACACAACGGGTAATGATGCTATCTTCTGGACGACCGATAGGGGCAATAATATCCCCTGTCTCTTCTAACTGCCCATTCCCCTTCACCAAAGCATAATAACGTTTATGAATAAGCTTGGCCTGTAACTGCTTATCGAGTCGTGCGTGGGCATAGCCGTGCTTGGCAAACAGCATGACGCCTGATGTATCCCTATCCAGACGAGTCACAATATGAACCTGCTTATTCTCATAATTCTGCTCAATAAGATAACCTTTTACAAAATTTGCGATTGTGGATGAATGCAAGGCAGAAGGAATGGAGGCGTAGCCAACCGGCTTATTTATCGCCAGAAAATGATCATCTTCATAGACAATATCCAACGGAAAGAAAATCGGCTTCAAACTACCAGTCAAATCCTCTTCAGCAGGTATGTCAATTGTAACCCTATCTCCAATATCAAGCAAGTAAGTTGCATTTTGCTCAATATCGTTGACCCAGATATTGCCGCCGGTATACTTAATCTTTGCTAATAGGCCTTTAGAGACACCGTGTTTTTTAAGGAAAGTCTTTATTTTCGTATGCTGGTCAGCAATGAATTCAAACCGCATTACTCCACCTCTCCAATAAAGGCGTCCTTAACCCGATTCCAAAAACTAGTATGGCTCGGTGTTGCAACAAAATGAATCTTACTATTGTCTATCTGATACTCTATACTTTCAATACTATCATAGACAAAAGTCTTATTGTCCACCGCAATCGAGTAACGGTCACTATGCTTTGGTTCAATCACAATCTTGTCTTTTTTAGGGACAACAACGGATGAACCCAAGGTGCGGTAAACACGATTGTTCAAACTTGCCACTTCTGCAATCTGCAATGCCTCGATTGTTGGATGTAAAACAGCACCACCTAATGACTTGTTATAAGCTGTTGAACCTGTCGGCGTTGAAACCGAAATCCCATCCCCTCTAAAGCGTTCGAAGGGCACATTGTTAATAATAATATCTGCGACCATGGTCTTAGAAAGACGTTTTACTGTCGCCTCATTTAAGGCACGCGCCTCGACAATGCGGCCATCTGTCATCTTGACCTTAACATTTAAAATCGGATACGATACTCTAGCACCTGTATCAAGCTTAAGATTTTCAATCAGCTTGTCCACTTCAAAATCGCGATAATCTGTATAAAACCCCAAATGACCCGTGTGAATTCCTACAAAACGTACACGATCAATCAACTTTTCATATTTGTGAAAAGCAGATAAAAGCATCCCATCTCCACCGATAGAAATGACAATATCTGGATTTTTAGGAGTCAAAATAAAATTTGCTTCTTTTAACTTTGTCCATAATTCTTTGGACACCGCTTCGCTCTTAGGATTTCGACTAGCGAGCAGAGCGATTTTTTTTCTACCTGTATTCTTCATCTGTATCATCACTGTTGCCCACACCGTCATTCAGTTTGCGATAGGCAGGATCAAATAAGGCCTGCGCTTCTTGAATGTCGTTGCGGATTTTTCGCATCTCCTCATCTAATTCATAGGCAATTTTTGCTGTAACTTCCAAGCGTTTCTTGATTTCTTCTGGAAAATTCCCCTTATATTTATAATTCAGAGAATGTTCAATTGTAGCCCAGAAATTCATGGAAAGGGTTCGAATCTGGATTTCTGCCAGAACCGTCTCGTTGCCATTTATAGTATCCACAGGATACTCAATCACCACATGATATGAACGGTAGCCAGAGGCTTTCATATTGTTGATGTAATCCCGTTCATGCACAATTTGCATATCCTTGCGTTTCCGCAAAATAGCTAATACTTCTTCAATGTCGTCCACAAATTGAACCATAATCCGAAGACCGGCAATATCTTGCATATCTTGAGCAAGATTTTCCAATTTGATATGTCGCAGGATCATTTTTTCTTTAATGGATTCAATCGGTTTTACCCGTCCTGTGACAAACTCAATTGGAGAATGCCGATTAGCCTTGCGATACTGCTTGCGAATCCCCCGCAGTTTGATTTTCAATTCACCAACTGTCTGAATATAGGGGTCTAAAAATTCTTCCCAGTTAAAGTCCATACGGCCCCTTTCTTGTCAAAACTTTTAAATTGTATTAGAATAACACAAAGACTAATCTATTATAACACATTGAAAGGGTTTACTGCATGAAAAACCACCTTGAAATTGAGTATAAAACCTTATTGACCAAATCCGAATACAAACGCCTGCTTACTGACTTTTCAGATGTGAGCCCAATTCTTCAAACAAACCACTACATTGATACCCCAGACCTAGATATGAAGAATCACCGCTTTTCACTCCGTATTCGTACATTTGAAGACTCAGCAGAACTAACCTTAAAAATTCCACAAGAAGTCGGAAATCAAGAATATAACCAAGTTCTAGACATCCAAACTGCTTATCATTTACTGGAAAATTTTCAACTACCAGCAGGACAAATTTCTGACATTATTTCTACAACAGAGATTCCACTTGATAAACTTGCTGTCTGGGGAAGCCTCACGACAAAACGCTATGAGAAACAGACATCTATAGGCCTTATGGCCCTCGATGAAAATGATTATGTGGGACAAAAAGATTATGAATTAGAAGTCGAAGTGACCGATGCAGATGCAGGGAAGATTCTTTTTGATGAATTCCTTAAGAAGAAATCAATTCAATTCAAATATGCTAGTAGTAAGGTTGCACGAACAGCTACCTACATGAAATAACTATAAAAAATCAGCCAAATAAGGTTGATTTTTTAGTTTCACTACTGAAAATTTTTCATTTTTTTGATAGAATAGAACTATCTATTGTAAAAAATACTTTTATGTCATCATAAAAGCTCAGTGTGTAAAAGGAGTTACTTTAAAATGGTACAACCACTCGGTGAACATAACATTAAATTATTCTCACTCAATAGCAACCGTGATATTGCTGAAAAAATTGCTGATTCTGCTGGAATTCCTCTTGGAAAACTGTCTTCTCGTCAGTTTTCGGATGGTGAGATTCAAATTAACATTGAAGAATCTGTACGTGGCGTAGACGTCTACATTATCCAATCAACAAGCTATCCGGTCAATAATCACTTGTGGGAATTATTGATTATGATCGATGCTTGTAAACGTGCTAGTGCCAACACCATTACAGCGGTCATCCCTTATTTCGGCTATGCTCGTCAAGACCGTACCGCTTCTCCACGCGAACCAATTACAGCTAAATTAGTTGCAAATATGCTGGTTAAAGCTGGTGTCGACCGTGTATTGACTCTTGATTTGCACGCTTCACAAATTCAAGGTTTCTTTGATATTCCAGTAGACAATCTCCTTACAGAACCACTTTTTGCAGCCTACTACATGGAAAAAGGACTCTGCGGAGAAGATGTCGTCATTGTGAGTCCTAAAAATTCTGGTATCAAACGCGCACGTAATATCGCTGAATTTCTAAATGCACCGATTGCGATTATCGACTACGCTCAAGATGATTCTGAACGTTCTGAAGGCTATATTATTGGTGATGTTGCTGGTAAAAAAGCTATTTTGGTGGACGATATTCTCAATACTGGTCGCACTTTCTCACAAGCTTCAAAAATTGTCCAAGAAGGTGGTGCTACTGAAATTTATGCAGTTGCCAGCCATGGTCTCTTTGCAGGAACTGCAGCCCAACTCTTAGATGAAGCACCAATTAAAGAAATATTAGTTACCGATTCTGTTGCAAGCAAAGAACAGCATCCTAAAAATATCGCCTTCCTAACAGCTAGTGACTTGATTGCAGATGCCATCCACCGCATCCAAGAACATCAGCCACTCAGCCCACTTTTCAAATTTACTAGTCCTGAAAAAGAAAACTAGGAGTAAACTCTTTGATTTATTTAGATAATGCAGCGACCACTGCTCTATCTCCTACTGCACTCCAACGGATGATGGAAGTGGCTCAAGAAAATTATGGAAACCCCTCCAGTATCCATCAAAGCGGTCGGAAAGCCAATCAATATCTTAGACAAAGTCGTCAAGAGATCGCTCAAATTCTCTCCGCCTCTCCTGAACAAATTATTTTCACATCTGGAGGCTCCGAAGCTGATACTTTAGCTATTCAAGGCTATGCACTTGCACATCAATCCAAAGGAAAACACCTGATTACTACGGCTATCGAACACCATGCTGTCCTCCATACCATGCAATATCTAGAGGAGCGGTTTGGGTTCGAGGTAACCTATATCCAACCAGTCGATCAAGTAATCACCGCTCAACAAATTCAGGATGCCCTTCGACCAGATACTATTTTAGTCAGCGTCATGTTTGCTAACAATGAGACCGGTCAGCTACTTCCCATCAAGGAAATTGGAGAGCTCCTAGCCGATCATCAGGCCGTCTTTCATGTAGATGCTGTCCAAGCAATTGGAAAAATTGCAATTGCTCCCTCTGACTACGGAATTGACTTCCTCGCAGCCTCTGCCCATAAATTCCATGGTCCAAAGGGGATGGGATTCCTGTATAGTAACGTTCATAAATTTGATTCCTTGATCCACGGCGGAAAGCAGGAACAGCAACATCGAGCAGGTACTGAGAATCTCCCTGCTATTGCTGCTATGGCGACTGCCCTAACAGAACAATATGAGTCCTTAGATACGCATCATAAGCATGTCAGTGAACTGCGACAACATATTATCGAGGGATTGTCTGGCTTAGACTATTATCTCAATCAGGCTGGACCTCATCTCCCTCATGTCCTTAATATCGGTTTTCCTGGTAAACTTAATGAACAACTACTCATGCAACTAGATTTGGCAGGTATCGCTGTTTCTAGTGGTTCTGCATGTACGGCAGGTGTTGTCCAAAATAGCCATGTTTTAGAAGCTATGTATGGAAAAGACTCCCTTCGTCTGAAAGAATCCATTCGTATCAGCCTATCTGAAATCAATACAAAAGAAGAGATAGATACTCTTATCATCGAACTAAAGAAAATATTTGGAGGTTAAAATGGCATTCCAACAATCAGTTACCTTAAAAGATTGTAATTTTACTTATCACATTAGCCCTGCTATCAAAAAATATACACTCCGTGATAACACCTTTGAACAAAGCAAAGCAGGTCACTATCAGCTTACACGTCTTCTGGAAGAAATTCCAAATTCAAACCAAGGATTCCTCTTGAAAATTATTATCAATCAAGACCTAACTGGTTTTAAAATTAACATTACCGACAAGTCTGGTCTTCATCTGGTAAACATTTTTAAGCCAGAAAGTAATAAGGTTATTCAAGAAAAATTCTATTTCCTCATGGATAGCTTGATTGACCGTGACATCTTTACAAAAGAGGGTTAGTATGATTGAAATTCACTATCTTGACGCTTACAAGCAAGAACGTATCCAAACATTTGAGAATAAAGATGCAGCCATTCTGGCTTTTTCCGGTTGCTTAACCCTCCCAGACTATTATCCAGTTACCAGCATTACACAAGACGGACAAGCTCTGGATTACAAAGGGACAATTGGGGATCTCTATCGCTATTTACAAACACTAGATTAGGCAGTTTCCTGTTTAATCTTTTTTTAAAATCAATCTGTTGATTTTTTCACAAACTTGGACTAGAATAGAATAAAGAACTGTTTAATATATAAATAATCAATAAAGCGTATTCTATCGAAATAAAGGAGTCTAAAGTGAAAAACGATAAAAAATCTGATATTCCACGCGCAACTGCCAAACGTCTATCCCTCTACTATCGCATTTTTAAACGTTTCTATGCAGGAAATATTGAAAAAGCTAGTTCAAAAGAAATTGCTGAAGCTATCGGAATTGATTCGGCTACCGTCCGCCGAGATTTTTCCTATTTTGGAGAGCTTGGTCGTCGTGGCTTTGGCTACAATGTCAAAGAGTTGATGGATTTCTTTGCGGATATTCTAAATGATACCTCCATCACCAATGTTATGCTTGTTGGAGTCGGGAATATGGGGCGGGCCTTGCTACACTATCGCTTCCACGAACGAAATAAAATGAAAATAGTCATGGCTTTTGAGGCAGATGATAATCCAGCTGTTGGAACGACAGATGAAAATATCCCAATCCATGCAATCTCAGAAATCAAGGAACGTATCAGCGAAGCAAACTCTCAGACAGCCATTCTAACGGTACCCAGCGTCAAGGCACAAGAAGTGACCGATATTCTTGTTGAAGCTGGTGTTAAAGGGATTCTGAGCTTTTCACCAGTTAACTTGTCTGTCCCAAAAGATGTCGTTGTTCAGTATGTTGATTTGACTAGTGAATTACAGACACTACTCTACTTTATGCGAAAAGGATAAGCAATGAAAAAACCAGTTATTGGTATTTCTGGAAATGAATATAAAACAGGGGATCATACAGAACCCCTGCTTTCTTATACCCAGACTTGCCTCGTACAAGCTATTGAAGATGCTGGCGGACTCCCACTCATCCTTCCTGTTACAGAGCCTGATTTGGCAAAATATTATATCCATCTTATTGATAAACTCATCCTAACAGGAGGACAAAATGTCCAGCCAAGTTACTATCACGAAGAAAGGACTATTGACAGCAATAATTATCTACCAAAGCGTGACGAGTTTGAATTAGCCCTCATAAGGGCTGCCCAAGAAAATCAGAAACCTATCTTCGGTATCTGCCGAGGTCTACAGCTCTACAATGTAGCTCAAGCGGGTAGCCTTCATCAATCAATTTCTGAACATTGGCAAGACATAGACGGACAAGAAGTCAGTCAAACGATTCAACTGACTCAAAATAGTCCACTTTACGACATATATAAGTCCGATCCGAGTGTAAACTCATTTCACCGCCAGGCTATCAAAGACTTAGCACCTGACTTAGAAATCATTGCACTATCGGATAATCAACAGATTATTGAAGCAGTTCATTCAGCTTACCCAACTAAATTTTTAGGGGTTCAATGGCATCCTGAACTACTCTACGGTAAACGTGAGATTGAAAAAGACCTCTTCCACTATATTGTCAATAAACTTTAAAATAACTCACTTTCTTCTCTAAAAGAATAGTAATCCTTATTTCCAACAATTAAATGATCTAATAATACCAGTCCTAGCTTTTCGCAGGACTCTTTTAAATTCTCCGTAAATAGCAAATCATTCCTACTCGGTTGTACTGAACCCGACGGGTGGTTGTGAACGATGATAATCGATGTTGCCATACATTTTACTGCGTAATGCAAAATTTCACGTGGTTCTGCAATGCTACGATTAACACTCCCAATAAAAATCGTTTTTTGACTGATAATCTGGTTCTGTGTATTGAGATAAAGTGCAACTAGATGCTCCTGCTTCTTATGCCCGATTTCATGAATCATCTTACGTCCCAACTTCTCACTTCCCAAAATTCTCTCATTTAAGAGTAGCTCTGATTGATTGATACGCTTTCCAAGTTCAATCATAGCCTTAATTTCAATCGCCTTGACGCGCCCAATTCCAGTCAAACTTTGCAATTCTTCAATTGATAGTTCTCTTAGAGCCGCTAAACTCTCCAAACGATTCAATAATTTATTAGAGAGAATAGAAACAGGTTCTTTTTTTGTCCCAGTTCTAATAAAAATTGCTAGTAATTCCTGATTACTGAGACGCTCAGCTCCAACTTCTACTAAACGTTCTCTAGGTAGAATGGCCTCTTCTTTACATTCAATTTGATACATAATTTCCTCCTCACCTATCTATTCGTAAAATCTTGCAAAAAAAGAAGCCATATAAAACCAAAGAATCTCTCCTCAGTTTTATACCACTTCTTTATTCTTAATATATAGATGTTTTATTGTCCATAATCATACTGATTATAACTCTTATTGAAGGAATCTAAGATGTCTTTTGCCGTTTCATTATATGGAGTGGTTGATTCAAGAACTCCTTTTACAACAATACGTTGCGTAGCATAATAGTCCGTACATGTCACTAACGTAACTTCTGTACGTCCTTCTACATCATCAATGACATAGACACTTTCAGGCGAAACAATTTCCACACTATCAATAACGTAGGTGTAAACATTGGTCTTGTCAGTAATATAGATTTTCATGCCGTTTTTAGCACGATCAAGCGGTGAAAAGAGAACATCTGCCGCACCAGTTACACCAAAAATATGGTGGCTGGCCAACGCATAATTTCCTTTCCCCATCTCTTGGTTTTCCTTCATGGTACCAGCTCCATACATGAGCGAAGTATTGAAGACCCCTTTAAAAATAGGAAGGTTGATACCAAGCTCGGGAACCGCAATTCCACCAATTACAGGTAAGCGTTGTGCATCCCACTGAGCTGCTAAAATAGCCTCTGTAGAAATAGACTGAACCTGTTCGAAATCAAATGTTGTCTCAGCCTGTTTATTCTTTTCGATATCCTCTGTCGTAACATTGCTAATCTGGTATTTATTCGTATTCCAGCCGATAATAAAATTACGGATAGAGGTATTAAATATCAATGCCAAGGAAATCAGTATCAATACAACTGTTAAAAAATTGCGCCAAAAAGAACCTTTACGCTTCTTCTTTTTTTCACGTTTTGACATGATTATTTATTCCTTTTCTTCTTTAATTTCGGCAGCATCTACCAAGGCAAAGGTCATGATTTTCGCTTCATCATTCAAGCGCATCACTTTTACCCCCATGGTTGAACGACCAGTTTGAGAGATATTCGCAACACTTGTACGAATAATCACGCCAGTATCGGTAATAACCATAATATCTTCATCACCAGATACCGTTGTCAAACCTGCTAGAGAGCCATTCTTATCAGCAACTTTAAGAGTCTTGATACCCTTACCACCACGACCTTTGGTTGGATACTCACTGGCTGGTGTACGTTTACCAAAACCTTTTTCCGTCAATACGAGTACTTCTTGGTCATCAGAAATCATAGTAGCGCCAACTAACTGGTCTCCCTCGCGTAAATTGATACCACGAACACCTGTTGCTGTACGGCCCATATTACGAACATCTGTTTCAGTGAAACGTACAGAATAACCGAACTTAGTCCCCATAATAATGTCTGCTTGACCATTTGTTAAGAAAACATTGATGAGTTCATCGTCTTCTTTCAAATTCAAAGCTTTCAGACCGCTCTGGCGAATATTGGCAAATTCTGACACACTAGTCCGTTTTACAACACCTTGGCGAGTTGCAAAGAAGAGATAACTATCTGCCTCCTGGTCCTTAGTTACATTGATAATGGTTTGAATTGCCTCGTTTTCTTCCAATTTAAGCAAATTGACTACTGGAAGTCCCTTTGCAGTACGACCATATTCTGGGATTTCATAGCCTTTGAGACGGTAAACACGTCCCTTGTTAGTGAAGAAGAGCAAGCGATCATGAGTGCTTGTAGAGACTAATTCTCGTACAAAATCATCATCCTTGACGCCAGTTCCTTGAACCCCACGTCCTCCACGCTTCTGAGCTTGAAACTCATCCTGTGCCAAACGCTTGATGTAGCCTTGGTTTGACAAAGTGATTAAAACATCAGTTTCTTCAATCAAGTCCTCATCTTCAAGGGAAAGAACTTCACCAACCATCAATTCTGTACGGCGTGGGTCAGCATACTTACGTTTGACTTCTTCTAATTCGTCTTTAATAATCTGAACAACACGCTCAGGCTTAGCTAGAATATCAGCCAAATCTGCAATCAATGCCACTAACTCATCATATTCTGATTGAATCTTGTCGCGTTCCAAACCTGTCAAACGACGAAGACGCATATCAAGAATGGCCTGACTCTGACGTTCAGAAAGGTCAAATTTCTCCATCAATTCAGCTTGAGCAATAGCATCAGTTTCTGAATTACGGATAATGCGAATGACCTCATCAATATGGTCAAGAGCAATCAGCAAGCCTTCTAAGATATGAGCACGCGCCTCAGCCTTTTCTTTATCAAATCGTGTACGGCGAGTGACTACTTCTTTTTGGTGTTCAATATAAGACTCTAGAATCTGACGTACAGAAAGGATTTTCGGTACACCATTTTGGATGGCCAACATGTTGAAACTAAAGTTGGTTTGAAGCTGGGTTTGCTTAAATAGGTTATTCAAAATAACGTTAGCAGAAGCATCACGACGAACTTCGATAACAAATCGTACACCCTCACGGTTGGATTCGTCTCGAACAGCAGTGATTCCTTCAATACGTTTTTCTTGGACTAATTTGACAATATGTTCTTGAACCTTGGACTTATTGACCATGTATGGAAACTCTGTAACAACAATGCGTTCACGACCATTTCCATATTCTTCAATTTCTGTGCGGGAACGAAGAACTATTGAACCTTTACCAGTTTCATAAGCACGGTGAATTCCAGATTTCCCCATAACCAAGGCACCTGTCGGAAAATCTGGTCCAGGCAAGACTTCCATAATCTCACGTGTTGTTACCTCGGGATTGTCCATAACCAGCTTAACTGCCTCGATAGTCTCACCCAAGTTGTGTGGAGGAATGTTGGTAGCCATACCAACGGCGATACCAGTCGTTCCGTTAACCAGAAGGTTAGGGAAACGAGCAGGTAAAACCTCAGGCTCACGTTCACTCGCGTCATAGTTATCCGCAAAATTTACCGTGTTCTTGTTAATATCACGAAGCATTTCAAGCGCAATCTTGCTCATGCGTGCTTCTGTATAACGCTGAGCGGCTGCTCCGTCGCCATCCATGGAACCAAAGTTTCCGTGACCATCAACTAACATGTGACGGTAGCTCCACCATTGTGCCATACGAACCATTGCTTCGTAAATCGCACTATCTCCATGCGGGTGGTATTTACCCATAACATCCCCTGTGATACGGGCTGATTTTTTATGTGGTTTATCCGGTGTACTTCCTAATTCATTCATCCCATACAAAATACGGCGATGAACCGGCTTCAGACCATCACGTACATCAGGCAGAGCACGTGAAACGATAACACTCATCGCATAGTCGATGAAGGATGATTTCATCTCATTGGTCAGATTAACCGTTACTAAATTTTTATCTTGCATTATATGCCTCTTTCAACAGTCATTGTGCTTCTATTATACCATATTGGCGAATAAATTTCTTTGTTGGAAACTAGCATGTAAACATTTTCAAAGGCGCTTTCACAAGTGACAAAAAGCTTAAAACATGCTAGAATGTATTATGGTCGGGATGAAGTCATCCCCAAATAAAACTAAGGAGATGTTTAGCAATGACTGCAACTAAACAACACAAAAAAGTAATCCTTGTCGGTGACGGTGCCGTAGGTTCTGCTTATGCTTATGCTCTTGTTAACCAAGGGATTGGTCAAGAATTGGGTATCATCGATATCAACAAAGAACGTACTCAAGGTGATGCAGAAGACTTGAGCCACGCATTGGCCTTCACATTCCCTAAAAAAATCTACTCTGCTGAGTATTCAGATGCTCATGACGCAGACTTGGTTGTATTGACAGCTGGTTTGCCACAAAAACCAGGTGAAACTCGCCTTGAATTGGTAGAGAAAAACCTTCGTATCAACCAACAAATCGTTACAGAAATCGTTAACTCTGGTTTCAACGGTATCTTCCTTGTTGCTGCTAACCCTGTTGACGTATTGACTTACTCAACTTGGAAATTCTCTGGTTTCCCTAAAGAGCGTGTTATCGGTTCTGGTACTTCTCTTGACTCAGCTCGTTTCCGTCAAGCATTGGCTGAGAAAATCGGTATCGACGCACGTTCAGTTCACGCTTACATCATGGGTGAGCACGGTGACTCAGAATTTGCAGTTTGGTCACATGCCAACGTTGCTGGTGTGAAATTGTACGACTGGTTACAAGATAACCGCGATATTGATGAGCAAGGTCTTGTTGACTTGTTTGTATCTGTTCGTGATGCAGCCTACTCAATCATCAACAAAAAAGGCGCAACTTACTACGGTATCGGTGTTGCACTTGCACGTATCACTAAAGCAATCTTTGATGATGAAAATGCAGTACTTCCATTGTCAGTTTACCAAGCTGGCCAATACGAAGGTGTTGAAGATGTCTTCATCGGTCAACCTGCTATCATCGGTGCCCACGGTATCGTTCGTCCAGTCAATATCCCATTGAGCGAAGCTGAATTGCAAAAAATGCAAGCATCTGCTAAACAATTGAAAGACATCATCGATAATGCTTTCGCAAACCCAGAAATTGCAGCTGGTGTAAAAAACTAATTATATAAAATAGTAAAAAAGGTGAGCAATAGCTCGCCTTTTTTACTTATGGCTTCGAGCCAGTTTTTCTCGTAGAGAAAAACAAGAAAACCACCAGCTATGCTGGTGGCTGACAAGGCTTTGAGCTTCCATTTCTTTTTCCTGATATAATCTAATTGTTCAGGTTAGATAAA
>NZ_JAOTGI010000019.1:0-36863 GCF_044427255.1 Streptococcus sp. 2021WUSS126
ATTTAGGTCAAATGCCTCATCAAAACAAGGAGTATCAGGGAGATGAAAACTCTTTTTCATAGAATTATTTCCATCGCGAATACGAATAATATACGACCAATTTTTCTCCTGGCAATGCGCCATGACATCGTAGGATTCATACCCCCTATCCATTATCACCAGAGCTTGTTCAAAAGGGACAACTCTCCATCATGTCGATGAAAGCTGCACGCTCATCAACCTCCCGATTATCCTGAATTCGTAGGTCATGGTAAATCTCTTGTTCAAGATTGTAGAGAGCATTGATATGAATGAGATTGTAAGGAGTGTGGTGTGGTCCAGTTTGGAACGAGGTCGTTTTATCAGAATGATTTCTTGGTAGAACCACATCACTACCATCAACAGCTAGGATAGGAAGGTTGTGAGAGATTGGAATTTTAGAAGTAATATTGGCAAACAGGGTTTTAAAAGCTTGATGTTTGATCCGATATCGTCGTTGGACAAAGGCAGATTGAGTGACTGGCAAATCTAAATCAAGTAGCTCTTTGGCTAAGGTATTACCACCCATGGTCAGTATAGCTTGAATCATGGTTTTCATCGTTAGCTGACTTTTCCGACTAAAATCTTTTTCAGGATGAAGCACAAACTGGTTTGCGGTGGAAACGATGTCGTTAATACTATCAAGTAAATGAGCTTTAATCTGGTCTAGCATGATTTTTCCCCTTTTATTTTTAGTGTAACATAAAAAATAACCCACCACAAAATGTGATAGGTTAGTTAACTTAATGACATTGGCCGTCTGACCAATTCTTCTTTTTCTATCCCTTCCAGTGTTTACCTGAATCAAAGGCTTCTCCGACCACTGCGGAGTCGTCCAATTCGATAATACCACGGACTTGTGGTGCATTTGGCAGAGCCAATTCACGCGGACTGCACATCATACCAAAGCTATCTTCACCACGCAACTTCCCTGGGAAAATCAGGCTACCGCTCGGCATCATTGCTCCCGGAAGAGCCACAATGGTTTTCAAGCCTTGGGCTACATTTGGCGCACCAGCTACGATTTGCACTGTTTTGTCACCGACATTGACCTGACAGATATTGAGGTGGTCGCTGTCTGGATGAGGAACCAATTCCACAATCTGACCGACTACAAACTTCGGTGTCGCATCATTGACCAGTACTTCTGCAAAACCTTCTTTTACCAACTCTGCATTCAAGGTCGCAACTTGCTCGTCTGTTAGGAAAACCTGACCATTTCCAGCAATCTCAACCAAACATGATGCTTCAAAAATATTCCAAGCCACTGTTTTTCCTGTTTCTTCTAGGAAAACACGCGCCACTTGACCCTTGCGTTCAAACTGAACAGGCTGACCCTTGTCCTCAGCCACAATCACCATCAGAACATCGCCAACGTGTTCCTTATTATATGTAAAAATCATTTCTTTTTCATTTCTCCTTTATGCAAATAGACCGGGCAAGCCTTTCCATAGATTTTCAAAAAAGGCGCCGATTTTTTCTAAAATCCCTGAATCTTGTAGATTCTTATAGGCTTCTGAAATTTGTTGCTCCGCCTGTTGCTTGAACTGGTTGAGCTGGGCAGCAACCTCAGCCGAATCAATGGCAGAGGTTTCCTGATAGGCTTTGGCAAAGGTAACTAATTTTGAAACTTCATCTGCTGTGATGACATTTTCCAAACCGTTATTGGCCAAGACATCGTTAATAATAGTATTGATGTCTGATTCGGAAGCTACCTGACCATTGGACTTTTTGTAGTCGGCAAGAGCAGTCTTGATTTCCGCTACCGCCTTATCCAAGGCTGAACTATCAAAATTGGAGTCACCTGTATGAGCCGTCGCCACTTCATTGACTGTCTCTAGCTCTTGTTGAGCTACTTCGGTTCGGGCTGGGTCAACTGTTTCACCATTGGCCACAAGAGCCTTGTAAACACCTGTCAAAGCAGACTCCCCTGTCACCTGAATTGGAGAAGCTACATCAATCAAGACATCCGTCGCACCAGCTGTGATAGCCGCATTGGCATACTGCGTTTCGGTAATCAAGGTGATGTTCTGTGGCGTCTTAATATCCACCACAACCCCTTTTCCAGCATCCTGCTTTTGCACCAAGACAGATGAATAGAGGGAAGCTGTATCTGCTCCAGATGTACCTAAATATTGGTCCATATCCGTGCCAACAACCACCTGACGACTAACATTATTGACATCCGAAATACCAAATAGATTGTTAACCTCTGTCGCCTGGGCATCTGACAAACCGCCACCATAGACCAGTGTTGGCTTGCCCCATTTTTCATTGATAACATCTGTTTGAATCTCAGCCTGCACCAAGGGAGCAAGACTCAAACTCAACCCCAGCACCACAGGTGCTAGAAGGATTTTTCCTAGTGATTTCTTCATGTTCTTTCCTTTCTTTTGGGAAATGGCAGAGCTTCTCTGCTGATTTATCTACCCAGTCCAGATAAGAAATTCATGATTTCTTCCTTGGTCTTGCGATTCTTATCGACAAAACGACCGATTTCCCTACCATTTTCCAAAACAACCAGACTTGGAATACCTAAAATAGCCCATTCCTGCGCCAAAGACATAAAGTCATCTCGATCTAGTTGCACAAAACGGAAATCTGGAAAAGCCTCTTCGATAGCTGGCAAATGCGGTTTAATATAGTGGCAATCTCCACACCAAGTCGTCACAAATAGAAAAACAGTTGGCTTGCCATCTTCAATCAAGGCAGCTACTTCTTCAAGATTTGTTGGAAAAATCATCTTTCTTCCTCCCTGTATTGAATAGAACCTTGGGCATTTTCAAATAGAAATACCTGTCCTGCCTCCATCACAACTCCTCCAACGAGAGAGTCTTGCGTTGAGGCTGTTTCATCTACGTAGACCGTGGCAATTTCTCCTACATTAGCGAAAAAGTCACGCACCTCCTGCAAGGCCTGTGCTTTTTTACGGTCTTCTTGGATTTTACGGTAAAATTGAGCACTAGCGGTGAGCACACCTGCCCCCAATAAGCCTGCTAGCAAGGCTGTCTTTTTCTTTTTCATGTTGACTATTTTATCATATTTCCTCGGAATTTTCCCAAAAATGCCATTGAACTTGTGACAGCTGAGACAAACTCTCCACAAACATATGAAAACGATTCAGTTTTCAGAAAGCATGATTTCATCATGTGTTTATTGTTTATTTTCCCATATTTTCAAGACAAGTCTAGCTCTTCGTGATAAAATAGTAGTAATCATGTCATGGAGGAAGAAGTATGACTCTTTTTGAAAAAATTAAAGAAGTTACAGAATTGCAAAGCTTACCGGGATTTGAAGGACAGGTTCGCAACCACATCCGCCAGAAAATCACACCACATGTAGACCGCATCGAAACAGATGGACTAGGTGGAATTTTCGGTATCAGAGATACAGCTGTTGAAAATGCTCCTCGCATCTTAGTAGCTGCACATATGGATGAAGTCGGCTTTATGATTAGCCAAATCAAGCCAGACGGTACTTTCCGTGTTGTCGAGCTGGGAGGCTGGAATCCGCTAGTTGTATCCAGTCAAGCCTTCACGCTTCAACTACAGGACGGTCGGACCATTCCTGCCATTTCAGGTTCAGTGCCTCCCCATCTTTCTCGTGGGGCTAACGCTCCTGGCATGCCTGCCATCGCTGATATTATTTTCGATGCTGGTTTCGCCAATTATGACGAAGCTTGGGCGTTCGGCGTTCGTCCGGGGGATGTCCTGGTTCCCAAAAACGAAACCATTCTAACAGCCAACGGAAAAAATGTTATTTCTAAGGCTTGGGACAACCGCTTCGGTGTCCTTATGGTGACGGAATTGCTAGAAAGCCTATCGGGTCAAACCTTACCAAATCAGTTGATTGCTGGGGCAAATGTGCAAGAAGAGGTTGGCCTACGTGGAGCTCACGCTTCTACAACCAAGTTCAATCCAGATATTTTCCTTGCTGTTGATTGCTCGCCTGCAGGCGATATTTATGGCGACCAAGGAAAAATAGGTGACGGAACTCTACTTCGTTTCTACGACCCAGGTCATATCATGTTAAAAAACATGAAAGACTTCCTCCTCTCAACTGCCGAAGAAGCAGGTGTCAAATTCCAATACTACTGTGGTAAAGGTGGAACAGATGCTGGTGCAGCTCACTTGAAAAATCAAGGTGTTCCATCAACGACAATCGGTGTCTGCGCTCGCTACATCCATTCACATCAAACTCTCTACAGCATGGATGACTTCTTAGAGGCCCAAGCCTTCTTGCAAGCCATCGTTAAAAAGCTAGACCGCTCAACGGTTGATTTGATTAAAAACTATTAAAACAAAAGACTTTGCTAGGTAGAATGCCCGGCAAAGCCTTTTTTCTATATAGTCGAATGAATTAGCTTTCAGACAAGGAACTGAGGTGCAGACAGTACTAGAGTACGGCAAACCGAAAGTGACGATGTATCAAAGCTAATTCAAATGACTATAAACTCTTCTAAAATGTATTTCCTCACATAGGTAATGAAATAAAGTGAGCCTGTAATCAGGTAAAGTTTTTTGGGATTGTCCAAGTCCGCCTGCTCCAACCACTCCTGATAGGTCTGAACTCGTTCATAGCCTGACGGATAATCTTCTAACTGTACCGCTCTGAAATCGTCAAAAGTTGTCACGCTAACAGGTCCAAATTGGCTAAGCTGGGACAACATCTGGTCCACAGGCTTGGTATTGATGGCCGCAAAGAGGATTTCAATATCTCTGTCCGCATATTTTTCCTCTAGGAGCTGGGTCAGAACTGCGACGCTTTCATTATTGTGGGCTCCGTCAATCATGAGCCTTGGTTGTATCAATTCTAAGCGGCCCGGCCAGATGGCTTGGGACAAGCCCTGGCTGATGGTTTCATTGGTAATCTTTGGAAAATCAGAGCTGAGAAGCTGAGCTGTTGTCACTGCCAAGGCTGCGTTGACCTCTTGGTGACGCCCCTGCATCTGTAGCCTCAAATCCTCAACTCGGCCGAAGGGACTTGAAACCGCAAAGCCTGCTCTGCTATTTTCCAAAACAATCTCCCGCCCCACCGCATAGGTCGGACTCTGAAGCTGACGGGCGTACTCCTCAAATACTGTCTCCACTTCTGGCTGGTCGGTCGCATAGAGGAGGGGAACCCGCTCACGCAAGACAGCAACCTTGTGACGGGCTATGTCAGCATGGGTCTCTCCCAAAAAAGCCTGATGGTCCAAGCCGATAGAAGGACAAACTACCGCTAGAGGATTAAGGACATTGGTCGCATCCTGCAAACCACCCATGCCAGCCTCCACCAAGAGAATGTCGGGACGCTGATAGTGGGCAAAGTAGACGAACATAGCCACTACGATAATCTCAAACTCCGAAATAGCATCCAGTCCTGCTGTCTGGTCCAAGTCCTCAATCAAGGGCTGCAAGTCTGTCACAATCCTCGCAAAATCTTCCTCCGAAATCATCTCTTGCTCAAAGACAATCTGTTCTCGAAAATCAATGATAGACGGTGACGTAAAACGGCCGACGGTGTAATCCGAAGACCGTAAGATAGACTGTAACGCATTCAAGGTCGACCCCTTGCCATTTGTACCAACAAAGTGAATAGTCGGCGCTTGAAGCTGGGGATTGTCCAAGCGTTCTAAGAGCCAGCTGACACGTGCAACACCGTTTTCTAAATCTGATGCAGGGCGATTCGATAGCCACTGACGAGTTTCTTGATAATTCATAATTCCCTCTCTACAAAAGCAACAACAGGGGGATGACCTGTTGCTGGATACTGTTTTATTTAATGCCCATTAACTTGGCCAACTCAGATATTTTTTGTAAACTTGGCAAGACAAGCATGGTCACGACAATGCGTAATGGAATTTCAAAAATAGCTTTTATGAAACGACTGCTATACAGGACAATCCAAGGTGTTCCAAAATGAAAATGGAGAGCAATCGGTGTCATGATAAAGGAAATCACAACCTGAATCAAGACAACTACACCAGTCACATAGAGCCAATCAGCTTTGTTTTTAATATTCAGCGGCTTCTGATAGAAGAACCAGCCGTAGATAAAAGCAGATACTGCCTCAATCAAAATCCAAGTGAAGAGGACAGTTTGCCCGCTAAACAAGACAAAGACTGGGTCTGAAATAGCCGCAAAGACAGCCGCCCAAACCGGACCAGCAATAGCTCCCAAAATAGTATTGGGAATAAAGGTAAACTGGACCTGCAAGGTTTCTGAAATCCGAACAGAGAAATAGTTCTCCACAATCATGACCAAGGCAAGGGTCATCGCAATAGCAGTCAACAACTGCACCGTTAGTTTTGGAATCTTCTTTTCCATAAAAAATGCTCCGTTTTCAAAAAATGGAGCTATCGTGTGTATTCGACAGCGGATGCAATGGTTTACCGCGCTACTCTCAGCCAGGACCCAATGTTCCTACTCTAGGAGACATTAGAGACAAGCAAAGATATAGTCTTTTAGTTTACTTTTAGTACTAGGCAACGAGCCGCAGGCATAACTGGAGTTAGGCAAGGCGAGTTAACGAAGTAATAAAAGAAAAACTAAATGACGATAAGCTTCGTTATGTGACAACATCCCATCCACATACACTTAACGCAAACCACCTACTCTGTGCAAATTTCTTTGCTAGTCTATTTTATCATACCAAGGTCAGTTTGACCAATTGCCAAAATCTATTACTCCTAACAATTACTGACTATAAGAAAAACTGGTAGGGTTACTACCAATTTCCTTCTATTATTTTAAGCGTTCAACTTCACGCGCAATAACCAATTCTTCATCCGTTGGAATAACCAAGACACGAACTTTTGATTCTGGCGTTGAAATGTCACCATAGTTGCCAAATACATTTTTTGCTGGGTCCAACTCAATACCAAACCAAGACAAACCTGCAATGACATCATTTCGCATAAGCGGTGCATTTTCACCCATACCTGCCGTGAAGACAATAGCATCTGCCCCATTTAAAACTGCAAGATACTGACCGATAAATTTTTTAACACGGTCAATGAAAATATTGTAGGCCAACACTGCATCTGGATCGTGAGCTTGGATACCTGCTTCAATATCACGCATATCACTTGAGAAGCCAGATACACCGAACAAGCCTGACTGTTTATTCAACATGTTAACAACGTCTGCAGCATCTTTCAATTCTTCAACATTCGCAATCAAATAAGGAATGATAGCAGGATCAATATCCCCTGAACGAGTTCCCATCATTGGACCAGCTAGTGGTGTGAAGCCCATTGAAGTATCCACAGATTCACCATGATAGTTAGCAGTGATGGATACACCATTTCCGATATGTGCCGTAATCAATTTTAACTCTTCGATTGGACGCCCCAAAACTTTTGCAGCCTCATGCGCTACATAGTAGTGACTCGTTCCATGAGCACCATACTTACGAACTTTATAGTCTGTATAATATTTTTGTGGAATTGGATAGAGATATGCATGTTTTGGCATCGTTGTATGGAAAGCAGTGTCAAAAACAGCTACATTCAACACTTCTGGCAATACTTCTTCAAATGCACGCATCGCCGCCACGTGTGCTGGGTTATGAAGTGGCGCCAAGGCACTCAACTCTTCAATTTGCTCAATCTCTTTTTGACCAATAACCACTGACTCCTTGAAGTATTCTCCACCCGCAACAACACGGTGTCCAACACCTGTAATTTCTTCATAAGTTGCAATAATATTGTGTTTGAGCAAATCTTCAAGAAGAATCTTAACTGCAACTGTATGATTAGGAATATCTAATACTTCACTTTCTTTTTTTCCATCATACTTAACAGTGGAAATAGAATCATTTAAGCCTATGCGCTCAATAATCCCTGCTGCTAGTACTATTTCTTCTGGCATTTGATAAAGTTGCCATTTTAGACTTGAACTACCTGCATTAATTGCAATTGTTTTTGACATATCTTACCTCTTTTAAAGCGTTTTCCTAACTAGTATAACAGATTTTCACTTAAATTGCATTCTCTTGCTTCCAATTTTTGAAATTGAGCATGAACTTCTGAATAGCTTCTGGTTCTTGAAGACTTTGTAAGGGATAAACAAACGGCGCCAACGGTCTTGCAGCTTTCTTTTGCAAGACAAAAATAGACTTGGCCATAGCAGCCTTCCCAAAGAGACTTGGTGGCAGGGCAATCATGGCAACGATATTGGCTTGTTCTTGTAACCAGCCTTTCAGTAAATCGCTTTGCGGACTAGTCAACAAATCATTTGGAGCCAAGAGAATAGCGAATCCATCCTTTTCCAGATATTTGAGGGACTGTTCCATGAGTAAATGATGGGCGTAGGTATGTTCATTTGGACTGGCAACCTGATAACGGCTGGCAATCTGGTCATCTGGATAGTAGCCAATAGGCAAATCTCCCAAAATTACTTGACTTTCCTTCAAAATCTGCGGACGTACCGCATCTCCCTGAGCAAAAGAAATATCTGCCTGCATGACATCCGCAATACTTGCCGACAAATCAATCAAGAGGTCGTCCACTTCGATCCCCAAGTAATCCAATTCTTTCTGGCTGGCGTTGAGAATAGTCTGAGCTAGATTGCCTGTCCCCGAACCAATTTCCAGAACCGTCACCTTGGAAGCAGATACTAATTGGTCTACTAGAAAAGATAGGATAAATCCGATAGAGTCTGGTGTGAACTGGTGATTGTACTGCATGGGTTCAGTCTGATTGGCCTTGATAAGCAAGAATTGGTAGGCACGGCGCCATTCTTCCTTGGTTAAATCTAGTTGTTTCAAGGTCTTGTTATTATTGACAACAAGATCTGTCTCATGCTGATCAGCTACGTAAGCAGCATTTTGCTCAATCATGGCATCATAGATATTGGTGCCTAGCTGGTTTTGGATAGTCTGTACGTTTTCTAATAGCAGGTCGTAAGCCTGTTCGATCTTTTCAAAATTCATACTCCTATCTTATCAAAAATTCACCAACTTTGCACCAAAAAGGGAGCGGCTAGCCACTCCCCTCGGGTACTATTTTAACCGGAAATTGATAGGTATACAGACCATCACTTGTTAACTCAACTGCAACCAATAGTTGGTCACCTTTAAGTTGATAACGAGCCTGTCCCTCTTGAAAGGAGACCCTTCCTCCATCCTCCTTCTGCTTAGAACCTGTGGTTAAATTTGCTTCCTTTTCATTCACTACCGCTCCCGTAACTATTTTTTCTACTTGCAGGTCCTGCTCGACCTTGTCCAAGACCATCCGAGCCATGATGTAAGCAGTCGTTTCTTGCCTTGCCACCTGTACCAAGCGACTCTCAGCCTCTTGGCGGTGGAGATAAAACTGAAGCAAAAGACTAAAAACCGCCAGCATCAAAAGGGCATAGAGCAGGATGCCCGCCTTAACTTTTTTCTTAAAAAGCATAGATAAAGGTCCGCTCCTCTCCATTTTGAAAGCTAAAGTCGATGCGCACCAGCTGGTTTTCTTGGGAAATAGCTGCGCTGTCTAGATGATAGAGCATGGGCTGGTAGCCCTGTCCCCTGTCATTTGTTTTCCGAAAATCATCCGACCGTGACTTGCCAAAGGCCAAAGCCTGACCTCCCTTATCAACATAGACCTTGCCATTTTCAACCTTGACCAAGGCAGCCTGGTCCCACTCCGACCGCAATTGACTAGAGAAGACCAACCATTCCTTTTGAACGGTCTGACCTTGATAATGCGCTTCTTGGACCAGCAGTTTTGACAAGCCTTCAAAGACCAGAAGACTACCTGAAAGAATGACTAAGGCTACCAAGCATTCCAAGAGAGTAAAAGCAGGAATTTTACTTTTTAACAACCGATAAAACCTCCTTTCCCTCGTGGAAAACAATCGTCTTATCCGCTGTTCGTTGAACCTGAACTGTAACACCGTTTAAGGCTAAATTATCTTGCTCGGTCTGAACAGCCATCTGTGCTAGATTGAGAACCTCCTGTTGTTCCAATTCCCAAGCCTGTCGCCTACGACCTGCATCCACAGCTGATAAAATCAAGCTACAAATAGTCACTAGGGTCGCGAGGGCAACCAGACTTTCTAGCAAAATATAAGCCTTATTCTTCTGTTTTCTTATAGCGACCACTCCCTATATATAATTGATACGTGACTGTCTTTCGACTAAGCCGAAAACGAATCTTGGTCAGAGAAGAATTTCCACCATTTTCTTCAAATGTGATGGTCTTCCCTTCCAATACTTCTACACTTCTGGGTATCTCTACAGCCTGATAACCATTTGTAACCTCCTGCCTACCGATAGCTAGACTCACTGTTTGGTGGGAACTGGCTGCCAATTTCTGACTGTCTCTATAGATGGCTTCAAATTCCCAGAGAAAAATCTCTTCCTGAACAGACCGAAAGGCCGTTTGTACCGTTCCCGATAGGCTGATTGCCAGAAAGCTGATGACAAATAAGGTCAGCAGACTTTCGAACAGGGTAAAAGCCTTATTTTTTCGCCGTAGCATACTGCTCCGCTTGTTTTTCAGTAATATAGCCTTTCGCCTGCAACTCTGCTACCGTTGCTTCCGTGTCATGTTCCAATTCATAGAGCTCCATTTGACTCTCCACTACTTTGACAACTGCCGCATTCCCCTTCTTCTGAACAGCATCCTTCTGCTGGCTCAAATTTGGCACAAAAAGGAGCAAGAGCAGGCTAATAATTCCCAAAACGACTAACATTTCCACCAGAGTGAACCCTTTTACCTTCACTTCAATTAACTTTTTCATTTTATAACTCCATATTTTGATAAATCGGCAGCAACATAGCTGCGTAGATAAGAACGACCATTAAGGCCACAAAGAGAAAGACCAGCGGTTGAATCAGCTGCATGGCTCTATTAACCCGAGAGAAAAAATCCTCCCAACACTCGGCTGCATAAACTGTCAACTCACTACCCAACTTGGACTTGACCTGACCATACTCGACAATCAAACTCAGCTCCCGCTTAAAAAAGGTGTAGGTCTTGATGTGTTCGTGAAAGCTCTGACCATTGGAAAGCGACTGCTCCAGGTCCTGTCCAATCTCTCGAAAGAGCTGCGATTGCTGCTCCTGCATCAAACCCACAATCTGCGGCAGGTCCAAGCCTTGCCCAATCAAACTCCCCCACTCCCTGGCGTAATAGGCCGTCAGATAGGTTTGGATGAGTTTTCCGAAAAATGGCAGAGCTGCTAAGCAGGAAAAGACCCTGATTTTGTTAGTTTTGCGAAACCAAACAAGACCAGCCAAGACCGCCACCAAACTAAGTCCACAGAGGGATAAAAAGATAGTCGGTAGATGATTAATCAGTACGGTCGCTGCATTGCCTTCCTCCAACTGGGGCAGAAGATAATTTTTCAAACCCAGCATAATCAAGAGCAGAAAACCTAGTAAAACAATCGGATAGGTCGCCACCTCAATCAATTTTTTACGAACCTTGCTGACATTTTCCAGATAGGACTGGATATGGCTCAAACTGAGACTGGTATTGCCATGAACTTCAGCCAGAGCCACCTGTGTGACTACCGCATCTGAAAACCGCAAATCTGCCAGCAAACTTGAAAAGGGTTTGCCTGCTAACAGCCCATCTGACAAGACCTGGATGTAGGGATCTGCCAGAAGCTGACTACGTTTGAGAAAATCAACAATCTCCCCCAGATGAAAACCGCTGGCAAAAAGATTATTGAAAAGCTCAATGACCTTACGCTGGCGATCCAAAGGCAATTTTTTCTGTTTCTGCCTGCCGAAGACTGATATGTCCTGCTGCAAAAAGGCGATCAATTTGCGCATTCCACTGATCTGCGGAATGGTTTTGGTAATTTCCCTTTGCAAAATCTACTACACCTCCTCCCCCAATCAAACGTTGATAGGCAATACCTTGAAGGGCATTGTTTAACTCCTCAGGGCTGACACCTAGTTCTAACATACGGGCATAGACTCCTGAAATAGACCTTGCATGAACTGTTGAGAAAACGGTAGCTCCCGTCAGGCTGGCTCGAATGACTGCTCGAGCGGTTTCCGCATCCCGAATCTCACCGATGATGAGCAAGTCTGGTCGATGACGGAGGGACAGTTTGATTAGATTGTCGTAGGTGGCTCCGATGGCTTCATTGAGCTGGAGTTGCAGCATGTCCTCCTGTTTGATTTCGACAGGATCCTCGATGGTCAAAATCTGCTTGTCTGGGAATTTCAGCCTGGCAAGATGGTACATAAGTGTGGTCTTACCAGAGCCGACTGGACCCGAAAAAAGGTAGAGCCCTCGTCCCTTGATTTCTTCTGCAAGTCGCTCGGCCGCCTCAAACCAGAACTTGAGTTCCTTGTCATTGCCATAGAGCAGGCGGATAACCAAACTTTCCTTACCACGATAATCCCCGACAGTTGATAAGCGAAGTGAAATCTCTCCGCTACCATAATCATAGTCACAGGAACCCTGCTGGCTACGGCGTTTTTCACCAACATTTAAACCTGCTAAAAACTTGAAATGGCTGATAATGGCTATTACTTCTTCCTCAGCCATGTCTTGCACAAACTCCCGTTCATCCATGATGCGATGATAGACTTGATAGCCCTGACCACGAGGAACCAGATAAATATCACTGACCCTATCTGCCACCGCCTCCTCAATCATCTTTCTTGCTTTTTCTTGAATCATACAACCTCCTCACCCTATCTATTCGTAAGGAAACTTGATTTTCCATACTTTTTTGTTAAAATAATAAAAAAGCTTGGAGGCTCCTATGAAAAAATTAAAAAAAGGCGACCATAAATCACCAAATCTCCCACACTACTAACGTTTAAGTCAACATCTCAGCGCAGTGGTTGATTGGCAGATTTGTTCGTTTTACACTCCAAATCTGACCTAATCAACTGTGCGGGGGCGGTAAGACGAACTCTTTAAAGTCTTCGAGTTCTGTACCGCTCCCAGCCCCTCTTCATCTATTGAAAGAATTGGTGGTTTTGAAGCCAATCTTGCTGCCAAGGAAAGATTAGAAGACCTGGGCTTCAAACTCACTTTCTCAGAACATTATTTTGAAAACGATATTTTTGATTCAGCTCCGATTGCCAGTCGTGTTGCGGACTTGGAAGCAGCCTTTGCGGATGAGTCGGTCGATGCCATTCTGACAACCATTGGCGGTTTCAACTCTAACGAACTGCTGCCTTATCTGGATTTTGACCTAATTGCCCGCCATCCGAAAATTTTCTGCGGTTATTCGGATACGACCGCCCTGCTCAATGCCATCTATGCCAAGACAGGCATGCAAACCTACATGGGTCCAGCTTATTCAAGCTTTAAAATGGTGCAAGTCCAAGAGTATCAAACAGAAGCCTGGCTCAAGGCTGTGACACAAGACTCCTATGATTTGACGCCTAGTCCTGAATGGTCCAGCGATGCCTGGTACCTACCAGACGCCCCTCGCACCTTTTACCCAACAGAGTGGAAAGTCTACAATCCAGGCCAGGCTTCTGGTATTGCCATCGGCGGAAACATCTCAACCCTCAACCTACTGACTGGGACAGAGTTTGCTCCCAGACCAGACAAATATATTCTATTTTTAGAAGAGGCGGAAGACGACGATTATCTCATTATCGCTCGTCATTTGACAGCTCTTCTACAAACCTATCCCAATCCCCAAGCTGTCCTCATCGGTCGTTTTCCTAAGGAAACCAAGATGACCGAGGAGATTTTGTTGGCGATTTTGGACAAGCACCCTATTCTCAAAAAAGTTCCTGTTCTCTACGATTTGGACTTTGCCCATACCCAGCCTCTGTTTACCATTACAATCGGTGGTCAAGTTGAGCTCGATACCGAAGCCTTTTCTATCAGATTCAGCTAAAAAGGATTGCTCACTAGGGCAATCCTTTTATTTTTATGAATCATAGTTGACACATTTTCCTTGTCTTAGCTTGCAAGGGCGAACTCGCGGTTGTTGTACCGGTTTAGTAGCAAACCCTGCAGGTAAATTTTCTCTCGCTTCTACCAACATCAGCGAATGATACCGCTGCAAATATTCATCGCATTCCTCACACCAATGCTGGTCTGATTCATCCCAAAAAGCCACCATCGTTCCATTCTTACTTTTCTTCATTGGAAAATCCTCTGATAGCCGTACCCACTCTTTTTGAAAAGCATTCAGTGCATCCTCATAGCGATCAAAAGCAGCCCTACTGGTAACATCCTCTTCCCAACCATCTAAGAACCACCAAGGTTCAAAATCTCCATACATTTTAATAACTTGATACATAATATTACTTCCTTTTTCGTACACATTATATCGAAATTGTATGATTTAAGAAAACATTCTGCTTGTTAATTCCTTATCAAGTCATATATATGTTTCTTTCCGAATATCAAAAAGCACATCCCTCAAAGAGAGATGTGCCATCTTAATTTACTCAGTTACTGCAGCAAGTTCTGCTTCTGCTGCAAGTTCTTCAGCTACTGTGTCTTCAATGATTTCAACTTCATTGATGGCTTGTGGTTCTAGATTACGGTAGCGGGCCATACCTGTACCTGCTGGGATAATCTTACCGATAATAACATTCTCTTTAAGACCGAGAAGGTTATCGCGTTTACCACGAATGGCTGCATCTGTAAGAACGCGAGTTGTTTCTTGGAAGGATGCGGCAGACAAGAATGAGTTGGTTTCAAGGGACGCTTTTGTGATACCCATAAGAACTGGACGAGCTGTTGCCGGAATACCACCTGCAATAACCACTTCCGCATTGGCATCTGTAAAGTCGGTAATATCCATGAGGGTACCCATGAGAAGATCTGTATCTCCTGGATCCATAACACGAACTTTACGAAGCATTTGGCGAACCATTACCTCGATGTGCTTGTCGCCGATTTCTACACCCTGGCTACGGTAAACTTTTTGAACTTCAGAAAGAAGGTAAGTTTCAACCGCCAAGACATCACGAACTTCAAGCAAGCGTTTTGGTTGGATAGAACCTTCGGTAAGGGCTGCTCCACGTGCAACTTGGTCACCAACTTCAACCTTCATACGAGCTGTAAATGGAACCACATATTCGCCTTCGCCAGTTTTACCTTTAACAAAGACTTTCTTGGTACGAGTAGAAGCATCTTCTTCAATAGCGATAACTTCACCTTTAACCTCAGTGATAACCGCTTCCCCTTTCGGATTACGGGCTTCAAAGATCTCTTGGACACGAGGAAGACCCTGCGTAATATCGCTGTTTGAGGCTACACCACCCGTGTGGAAGGTACGCATCGTAAGCTGTGTACCAGGTTCACCGATAGATTGAGCTGCAATCGTACCGACTGCTTCACCCACTTCAACCGCATCACCTGTTGCCAAGTTGATACCGTAACAATGACGGCAGACACCGTGACGAGTGTTACATGTAAATACGCTACGGATGGTTACTTGTTCAACACCTGCATTGACAATTTCACGGGCAATATCTTCAGTAATCAATTGGTTTGGACCAATGATAACGGCTCCTGTTTCAGGATGTTTAACAGTTTTCTTAGTGTAACGACCTTGCAAACGCTCTTCAAGTGGCTCAATCATTTCCTTGCCATCTGTGATTGAACGGATGTCAAGACCACGGTCTGTTCCACAGTCGTCTTCACGGATAATAACGTCTTGGGCAACGTCAACCAAACGACGAGTTAAGTAACCTGAGTCGGCTGTCTTCAAGGCCGTATCCGTCATACCCTTACGGGCACCGTGAGTTGAGAAGAACATTTCCAATACAGAAAGACCTTCACGGAAGTTAGACAAGATAGGCAATTCCATGATACGTCCGTTCGGAGCTGACATCAGACCACGCATACCGGCCAACTGGGAGAAGTTGGAAATGTTACCACGGGCACCGGAGTCCATCATCATAACGATTGGGTTCTTCGGATCTTGTTTTTCAACCAGACGTTTTTCCAATTTTTCCTTAGCTGAACGCCATTCATCTGTAACAGCTGCATAACGCTCATCGTCAGTAATCATACCACGACGGAATTGTTTCTTGATTTGTTCTACACGTTCGTGAGATTCTTCAATGATTTCAGCCTTGTTGTCGATGACCGGAATATCCGCAATACCCACAGTCAAACCAGCGAGTGTTGAGTGATAATAACCCAAGTCTTTCAAACGGTCAAGCAGGGCTGATGTTTCAGTTGTACGGAAACGCTTGAAGATTTCAGCGATGATGTTACCAAGATTTTTCTTCTTGAATGGTGGGTTGATTGGCAATTCTGCAATAGCAGCCTTGATGTCTGAACCTGGTTCCAAGAAGTATTTATCAGGGGTTCCTTCTGTCAAGTTAGCATTGTTTGGCTCTTGCAAGTATGGAAGACCTTCTGGCATAATCGCGTTGAACAAGATTTTTCCGACAGTTGTCATCATGACCTTGTGTTTTTGGTTGTCTTTCCAAGGTTTATCAAGGCTATCTGTTGCAATACCAACACGGGTATGCAAGTGAACATAGCCGTTGCGGTAAGCCATAACAGCCTCATCCGCATCCTTGAAGACCATACCTTCACCTTCACGACCAGCATCTTCCATGGTCAGGTAGTAGTTACCCAAAACCATATCCTGAGATGGTGTTACGACTGGTTTACCATCTTTAGGGTTAAGGATGTGTTCTGCCGCAAGCATAAGGATACGTGCTTCTGCTTGCGCTTCTTCTGACAATGGAACGTGAATCGCCATCTGGTCACCGTCAAAGTCGGCGTTGTAGGCTTCACAGACAAGCGGGTGCAAACGAAGGGCTTTACCATCGATCAGAACTGGCTCAAAAGCCTGGATACCCAAACGGTGAAGGGTAGGTGCGCGGTTCAAAAGAACTGGGTGTTCTTTGATCACTTCTTCCAAAATATCCCAGATACGATCATCCCCACGTTCAATCAAACGTTTTGCAGCTTTTACGTTACCAGCAATATCACGGGCAACGATTTCGCGCATAACAAACGGTTTGAAGAGCTCGATTGCCATTTCACGTGGCACACCACATTGGTACATTTTCAGCGTTGGACCAACGGCGATAACGGAACGTCCTGAGAAGTCAACACGCTTACCAAGCAAGTTTTGACGGAAACGTCCTTGCTTACCTTTAAGCATGTGGCTGAGTGATTTAAGTGGACGGCTACCTGGTCCTGTGATTGGACGACCACGGCGACCGTTGTCAATCAAAGCATCCACAGCTTCTTGGAGCATACGTTTTTCGTTTTGTACGATAATTCCTGGAGCGTTAAGTTCCAAGAGACGAGCCAAACGGTTGTTACGGTTGATAACACGGCGGTAGAGTTCGTTCAAGTCAGATGCGGCAAAACGACCACCATCCAACTGAACCATCGGACGCAAATCTGGTGGAATAACTGGAAGGATGTTGAGAATCATCCACTCAGGCTTGTTACCAGATTTATAGAAGGCATCCAATACATCCAAGCGACGCACTGCTTTAATGCGTTTCTGACCAGAAGCTGTTTTCAATTCTTCTTTCAAGGCTGCGATTTCTTTTGGAAGATCAACTTGTTTCAAGAGGTCCTGGATGGCTTCTGCACCCATTTTGGCAACGAATGAACCATAACCATATTCACGCAAACGCTCACGGTATTCGCGCTCAGTCATGATTGACTTGTGCTCAAGCGGTGTATCTTTTGGATCGATCACCACGTAAGCTGCGAAGTAGATAACTTCTTCCAAGGCACGTGGGCTCATATCCAAGGTCAAGCCCATACGACTTGGAATCCCTTTGAAATACCAAATGTGTGAAATTGGTGCTTTCAACTCAATGTGTCCCATACGTTCACGACGTACTTTTGCACGAGTTACTTCAACACCACAGCGGTCACAAGTAATCCCTTTATAACGGATACGTTTGTATTTACCACATGAACACTCCCAGTCTTTTGTTGGACCAAAGATGACTTCGTCAAAGAGTCCATCACGTTCTGGTTTAAGTGTCCGATAGTTGATTGTTTCAGGTTTTTTAACCTCACCGTAAGACCATGAACGAACCTTACTTGGTGAAGCTAACGTGATTTGCATACTTTTAAATCGATTTACGTCAACCACTAATAATCCCTTTCTTTTCTTGTGAGAGGCTGGATTCCCAGACCTCAAATTCTTGAACAATAATCAGCAGAATGGATAGCTGGTAAGCTATTCCTCTATAAATCAGACGGTGGAAGACCGTTGGTCCTTGTCTCTTTCAGTTCTGAGATTTGGACCAACTTGTTCCATCCATTCTCATTATTCTTTGCCTTCTGCTTCTTCTGCTGCAAAGGCTGCGGCTGCATCAGCTGCGGCTTTTGCACGTGCTTTTTCAAGATCATCTACGTGGATGATGTCATCATCTTCACCTTCATCAAGGTCACGCAATTCTACTTCATTGTTGTCTTCATCAAGGACACGCATATCCAAACCAAGTGATTGCAATTCTTTGACAAGAACGCGGAATGATTCTGGAACACCTGGTTTTGGAATTGGTTTACCTTTGGTGATGGCTTCATAGGCTTTAAGACGGCCTGTCACATCATCTGACTTGTAGGTCAAGATTTCTTGAAGGACGTTAGAAGCGCCGTAGGCTTCAAGGGCCCAAACCTCCATCTCACCGAAACGCTGACCACCAAACTGAGCCTTACCTCCGAGTGGCTGTTGGGTAACGAGTGAGTATGGTCCGACTGAGCGGGCGTGAAGTTTATCATCAACCATGTGGTGAAGCTTGATCATGTACATGACACCGACAGATACACGGTTGTCAAATGGCTCACCTGTACGGCCATCGTAAAGAATGGTTTTGGCATCTGAATCCATACCTGCTTCTTTAACAGTTGACCAGAGGTCTTCTGAACTTGCACCATCGAAAACTGGTGTTGCGATATGAATGCCCAAGTTGCGAGCCGCCATACCCAAGTGAAGTTCCATAACCTGACCGATGTTCATACGTGATGGCACCCCGAGTGGGTTCAACATGATGTCAACTGGTGTTCCGTCTGGAAGATATGGCATATCCTCAACAGGTACAATACGTGAAACGACACCCTTGTTACCGTGACGACCGGCCATCTTATCTCCGACCTTGATCTTACGTTTTTGAGCGATGTAAACACGAACCAACATGTTAACACCTGATTGCAATTCATCACCGTTGGCACGAGTAAAGATTTTCACATCACGAACGACACCATCGGCACCGTGAGGTACACGAAGAGAAGTATCACGTACTTCACGTGACTTGTCACCGAAGATAGCGTGCAAGAGGCGCTCTTCAGCAGAAAGATCTTTTTCACCTTTTGGTGTGACTTTACCAACAAGAATGTCGCCCTCTTTAACTTCGGCACCAATACGGATAATACCCATTTCATCCAAGTTGCGAAGAGCATCTTCACCAACGTTTGGAATTTCGCGAGTGATTTCTTCAGGGCCTAACTTGGTATCGCGTGTTTCTGATTCGTATTCTTCCAAGTGAACAGATGTATAGACATCGTCTTTCACAAGGCGTTCAGACATGATAACCGCGTCCTCGAAGTTGTAACCTTCCCAAGTCATGTAGGCAACGATAGGGTTTTGACCAAGAGCCATTTCCCCATTTTCCATAGAAGGTCCATCTGCGATGAAGTCGCCTTTTTCTACGATGTCACCCAATTTTACAAGGGTACGTTGGTTGTAGGCTGTACCAGAGTTTGAACGACGGAATTTAGAAATGTGGTAGACATCAAGCGAGCCGTCTTCACGACGCACTTCTACCTTGTCCGCATCTGCATAAACAACTTTACCATCGTGTTGAGCGATGATTGCTGCACCTGAGTCGTGGGCAGCCTGGTATTCCATACCAGTACCAACGTAAGGTGCTTTTGGATCAATCAATGGAACAGCCTGACGTTGCATGTTGGCACCCATGAGGGCACGGTTGGAGTCATCGTTTTCCAAGAAAGGAATACATGCTGTCGCAACGGCAACTACCTGCTTAGGAGAAACGTCCATGAAATCTGCTGAATCTGCTGGGAACTCTTGGTTGTTACCTTGGTGACGTCCCATAACAATCTTATCAACGAAACGGTTGTTTTCATCAAGTGGAGATGTTGATTGTGCTACGATGTAGGCATCTTCTTCGTCCGCTGTCAACCAAACGATTTCGTTCGTTACTGTACCAGTTGCACGGTCAATCTTGCGGTATGGTGTTTGGATGAAACCATACTTGTTGAGGTGACCATAAGATGACAAGTTGTTGATCAAACCGATGTTAGGTCCCTCAGGCGTTTCAATCGGACACATACGACCATAGTGAGTGTAGTGAACGTCTCGAACCTCATAACCAGCACGGTCACGAGTCAAACCACCAGGTCCCAAGGCTGACAAACGGCGTTTGTGAGACAACTCAGAAAGTGGGTTGTGTTGGTCCATGAACTGTGACAACTGAGATGAACCAAAGAATTCTTTGATTGCGGCTGTAACAGGACGGATATTGATGATTTGTTGTGGCGTCAATACTTCATTGTCTTGAACAGACATACGCTCACGCAAGTTACGTTCCATACGAGTCAAACCGATACGTACTTGGTTAGCAAGCAATTCACCAACGGCACGAATACGACGGTTACCCAAGTGGTCAATATCATCTACACGACCAAGACCCTCAGCCAAGTTGAGGAAGTAGCTCATTTCAGCCAAGATGTCCGCAGGTGTTACTGTACGTACGTTTTCTGCTGGATTAGCATTACCAATCACCGTCACAACACGTTCTGGATCCTTAGGAGCTACAATCTTGAATTTCTGCAAAAGAACTGGCTCAAGAAGAACAGCGTTGTCATTTGGAATATATTCTACCAAGTTGAGCTCATCGAATTGTGCTTCTACTTTTTCAAGCACATCACGACTCAATACAGTACCAGCTTCCAAGACGATTTCGCCTGTCTCACCGTTAATCACATGCTCAGCAAGTGTTTGGTTGAGCAAACGAGTACGGAGGTTGAGTTTTTTATTAATTTTATAACGACCAACAGGTGCCAAGTCGTAACGACGTGGGTCAAAGAAACGAGCTGTCAAAAGGCTACGAGAGCTTTCAGCTGTCTTTGGTTCACCTGGACGAAGGCGCTCATAGATTTCCTTAAGTGCTTCATCTGTACGAGAATCTGCTGGGTTTTTATGAATATCTTTTTCGATGGTATTGCGAACCAATTCGCTATCACCGAAGATGTCAAAGATTTCATCATCGCCTGAGAAACCAAGCGCACGAACAAGCGTTGTGAACGGAATCTTACGCGTACGGTCAATACGAGTGTAGGCAATGTCTTTTGAGTCTGTTTCCAATTCCAACCAAGCTCCACGGTTAGGGATAACCGTTGAACCATAACCTACTTTACCGTTCTTATCTACTTTATCATTGAAGTAGACACCTGGTGAACGAACCAACTGAGAAACGATGATACGCTCTGCACCGTTGATGATGAAGGTACCCATTTCAGTCATGATTGGAAACTCACCGAAGAAGACTTCTTGCGTCTTGATCTCGCCAGTTTCTTTATTCACCAGACGGAAAGTTACATAAATTGGAGCTGAGTAGTTCGCATCATGCGCACGCGCCTCTTCCAATGTATATTTAGGTTCTTTCAATTCATAACCAACGAATTCCAATTCCATGGTATCCGTAAAGTTTGAAACTGGAAGTACATCTTCAAAGACTTCTTTCAAACCATAATCTAAAAAGTCTTGGAAAGAGTCCGTTTGGATTTCAATCAAATTTGGTAAATCAAGAACTTCCTTGATTCTTGAAAAACTACGACGGGTACGGTGCTTACCGTACTGAACTTCATGTCCTGCCAAGTTAATTCTCCTCTATTTTTCTATTGATTTTTCTGCAAAATCAAACACATTTGCCTTTTGTTAGAATTTTTAGAATCTTTAAGAATAGGTAACAATTCTCAAAAAAATTCCTCATAGACACAAAAAGAGCAGCTAAATCTTCCTTTGAAAAAGTTTGATTTAACTGCTGCAAGCCTTGTTTGGACAATATTTCAAACAAGACACACGACAAATAATTTACACTATTATAGCACAAGTACTAGGAAAAATCAAGGTGAATCATTATTCGCTTGCTCACTAGTTGCTGTTTGCGTTTCTGATGATTGGTTCGTGTTATTAGCTGAAGAACTCGTGCTAGTCCGAGTCGAACTGCTTCGTTGGGTTGAGCTACTTGATGTTGGTGTTTGCGAGCCGATAATTGTATTCCAAGCCTGTGCTCGGTCACTATCTGTCCCCCCAACCATGAAGTTATAGCTCGTTACTGGTGCACCATTTTTAGCCCAATAACTAGTTGTCATCGCACCGCCAACTGTTACTTGGCGCCCATTTACCTGTGTCGTCCCTGCACGTTGACCTGTAGAAGCAACGACGCTAGAAGCAATAACACTACTGTCTAACTCAAATTTTCCTGCGAACATATCCGCATTAACATTGTAAAGAGCATCAACCATATGGGCCACATATTGTGAATTATTGTGGTAGCCAGTCCAGACATACATTTCTGAGTTATCATCATTCCCAGCCCAGGTACCTAAAGTTACTCTAGGGGTTGATAGCATGAGCCACACGTCATTGACTTCATTACTTGTTCCCGTCTTACCGACGAAATCAGACGATGCTGCCTGTGGGTTTAAACCACTCAATCGACTCTTGAACGTCGTAGTATACCCAGAGTTGACAACCTGTCTCAAAAGCTGGTTCATGATACTTGCAGTTGCTTTAGAATAGACCTGAACCGGAGCAGCTTCATGCTGATACACTACTGTTCCATCAGAGGCAGTAATGCTTTCAACAATGTAATGTTTGTTATAAACACCACCATTTGCCAAAGTTTGATAGGCATTTGTATTTGTCAATACTGAAATTTCAACACCACCGCCCAACGGTACACTTTCAATATCGTACATAGGAATATGATAATTCATTTTATCCATGTACGCTTTGGCATCTACACCTGCATTTCTCATCATCTTATAGGTCCAAAAAGCAGGAATGTTAACAGAACGGTCAATAGCCGTCTGTAAGTTCATCATACCAGTACCACGTCCTGAACCATACATAATCGGTTGTCCACTTGAAAAGTTCGTTGGATAATCTGAAAGGATGCTGGCAGAACCTATCAAACCTTGATCAATCGCAATACCGTAAGCTAACAGAGGCTTGATGGTTGACGCTGGCGAACGAAGAGTATCAAAGGCATGGTTATTTTGGTTGGTTGCATAATCGCGACCTCCCACAAATCCTAAAATGGCTCCTGTGGCATTATCAATTAACACACTACCTGTCTCAACATATTCGTTTCCATCATCCAAAACAGATCCATAATTTGCCACAACAGACTGCATTGCCGCATAGATTTTTTGATCAACGGTACTCTTAATCGTGTAGCCACCTTGGCTCAATTCTTGCTTGGCCAACTCCTCATAGGATGCCTTTGTTTCATCATTTTTCAAGTCATTTTTAGAAACCTTGTCACGTTTCACCAGGTAATCAAACATAACCTCCTGCGCTTCTTCCATGACCTTGTAATAGAGATAATCTTTCGTATCCGCCATTACAGGAGCTGGAGCAATAAAATCTTGTTTAATATCGTAGGCTTTATAGGTTTCGTATTCTTCCTTGGTCAAGAATGACGCCCGATACATATTAAAGAGAACATCTTGATAGCGTTCAATACCGTAAACCATATCTTCATCTGATTTACGTGTTCCATCTGATGCATAGGGAGAATAAACAATCGGACTTTGCGGTAAGCCTGCAATAAAAGCAGCCTGCGGAACAGTCAAGTCTTTCGCTGGTTTACCAAAAATTCCCTGAGCCGCAGCTTCTACCCCTGCAATATTTCGTCCCTGATTATTTCGACCAAATGGAGAAACATTTAGGTAAATGGTTAAAATCTCTTCCTTGGTCATATTCCGCTCTAATGCCAAAGCCGAAACAATCTCATTAGCCTTACGCGTAAAGGTTGGAGCATCTCCGACAAGTTGCTGTTTTATCAATTGCTGCGTCAAGGTTGAACCACCACTAGATGAGCCTAGACCAACTGATCCCAGTGCCGCACGCAAAACAGCCTTAGGCACAACCCCATTGTGGGTTCCAAATGTTTCATCCTCTGTCGCAATTACAGCCTGTTTTAGATAATTAGAGACCTCTTCCGAAGTAATGGGTACACGAAGCAAATCTGAATTAACTTCCGACACCAAGCTACCATCCGAATAGGTAACGGTGGAAATCCGACTAACTTCTGAAACCTTCGCTACCAGTTCCTCTGTTTTGGGAATCTTAACGTCATCGAAAAGACTAACCACGAAACCAATTCCTATACCCGCACCAAAAAGACCGAATAGGAAGACCAAGACTGCTACTGAATTGAATAATAATTTCAGCGTCCGAAGGAAAACTCCCACTACATCCCCTAAGCCTAGGGCACTGATTTTCTTTTTAAAATCTTGCTTATCTGATTTAGTCGCCATATTAACTCCTTATCGTTCCATTATACCAAATTTTGTTTATTTTCCGCAATTTCATGGTATAATAGGAGAGAATTTTTTAATGGTGAGATGCGGTTTTAGCTTGTAAAAAACTCAAAAACCAAAGCATCTTGTTGAAGGAGAAACGCATGAACATTTTTGAAGAACTAAAAGCACGTGGCTTGGTCTTTCAAACGACTGATGAAGAAGCCCTAGTAAAAGCATTAACAGAAGGGCAAGTATCCTATTATTCTGGCTACGACCCAACTGCCGACAGCCTGCATTTGGGGCATTTGGTACCAATCCTCGTCTGCCGTCACTTGCAATTAGCAGGGCACAAACCTTACGCTCTAGTTGGTGGAGCTACTGGTCTGATTGGCGACCCTTCCTTCAAGGATGCGGAGCGCAGCTTGCAAACCAAAGATACCGTAGACGGTTGGGTAACAAAAATCCAAGGTCAACTCTCTCGCTTCTTGGATTTTGAAAATGGTGACAACAAGGCCGAAATGGTCAACAACTACGACTGGTTCTCAGACATCAGCTTTATCGACTTCCTCCGTGATGTTGGTAAATACTACACGGTCAACTACATGATGAGCAAGGACTCTGTGAAAAAACGGATTGAAACAGGGATTTCCTACACCGAGTTTGCTTACCAAATCATGCAGGGTTATGACTTCTACGAGCTCAATGACAAGCACAATGTGACCCTTCAAATCGGCGGTTCTGACCAGTGGGGCAATATGACAGCAGGTACTGAATTGCTTCGTCGCAAGGCTGACAAGTCTGGTCACGTGATGACTGTTCCTCTCATTACCGACTCAACAGGTAAGAAGTTTGGTAAGTCAGAAGGCAACGCTGTTTGGCTCGATGCCGACAAGACTTCACCGTATGAAATGTACCAATTCTGGCTCAATGTCATGGACGACGATGCCGTTCGTTTCTTGAAAATCTTTACTTTCTTGTCACTTGATGAGATTGCTGAGATTGAAGAAAAATTTGACGCTGCCCGTCATGAACGCCTAGCTCAGAAGATTTTGGCTAAGGAAGTCGTGACATTGGTTCACGGTGAAGAAGCTTACAAACAAGCCCTTAACATCACCGAGCAATTATTCGCTGGCAACATCAAAAACCTATCCGCAAAAGAACTCAAACAGGGCCTCAGCAACGTTCCAAACTACGCTGTCCAGGCTGAAGACAACCTCAACATCGTTGAACTCTTGGTTACCTCTGGTATTGTCAACTCAAAACGCCAGGCTCGTGAAGACGTAGCAAATGGTGCCATCTATGTCAACGGTGAGCGTGTGCAGGATTTGGACTATACTCTTTCTGACAGCGACAAAATCGACGGCGAGTTGACCGTTATCCGTCGTGGGAAGAAAAAATATTCTGTTTTGACTTATTAATATTTTTCAAGGAAATCCTATGTGATTTCCTTTTCTGCTAACCTAGGAGAAATGACATGACCTGTATTTTTTGTCACCAACTCAATGAAAATGACATTCTCTACCAGACGGAGCATTTCAAGGTCGTCTGGGACATTGACCCTGTCCAAACAGGGCATCTGCTGATTATCAGCAAGGAACACTATGACACGCTCCACCAAATCCCTCCTGCTGTTCGCTATGAACTGTCAGACCTAGAAGTCTTTTTGACTGAAAAACTCTGTCAAGCATTGGCAATTGACGGCGTGACCATAGCCTGCAACGACCGCTTGTTTGATGCAGGCACCCATTTCCATGTCCACCTGATTCCACGCTTTCAATCAGACGGCTTCTGGGACCAAATTTCACTTGCACAAGTGCAACTGGATCTGACTCACTTTCTCAAAGCATTATAAAGAGCAGCCCGACGGCTGCTTTTTCACTTATATCAATTCTTCCACTTCATAGATAGTATCTTCCAGCACCTCTTGGTACTGTTCCAAGTCATAGGCCACAGAGGTTTCCACCTCCGCCAACTGCTGATCCAGCTGGATGTTCACCTCTTCCACCCCGTCCAAGTCCAAGAGGTGATTGGTCACGTGTTTAACACAGTTTTGGCACGATAAGTTTTTCAATTTCAAAGTTTGCTTCATATTCTTTCTCCTTTTTTATACTCAATGAAAATCAGATTCAGACTAGCTTCAAAGGTTCGGGGAACCTTTGGAGGTTGGAAATTGGGCGAACGTCTTCGTTTCTCCAAGAGCAGATAGACCCCTACTACTTTCGCATTTTCAGGTAGCAGGCTGTAAAGCTCCACCGGAGCTTTACACTCATCAAGTCAAGTCAACAACGTCTGAGGTTGATTTTCGAAGAGTATGATGATGCCCGCAGGTACATTGCCCCGCCAAGCACCGACAAGCGATTTGCTCGGGTGCAGTCCTTTGTAACTGCGAGATTTTGCTGGCCAGATTCTCTAGGCTTTTTTTGGAAAATGCCCCTGTGTCTAGCAGTTTTTCAACCAGTTGCCCCTGTTTTGTGGAACATATGGTAGCTAGTAAGAGTTCCACCTGCCCCTGCAAATGTTCTTCTTCACTGATCAGCGGATAATAGTGGTATTTGCTAGTTTCCTTAGCCATTCTCAAATAGTTTTTCTTCCGCAGCCGCCCTAAAAGTGTCTTAATGGTCGTCGCCTGCCAATCAAAGCCTTCCTGCAAGGCCTGAATAATTTCCTGAGAAGTCGCACCAGGCTGGGCCCACAAGACCCGCATGACCTGCCACTCCGCAGCAGAAATTGTCTGCTCCACACATTCACCTCCCAACAATCATTTTCTAACTTTAGTTTACATTTGTAGTCAAAAATTGTCAAGAAGAAAGACTGAACATCTTGCCCAGTCTTCTCATTATTCTTAGTGAGCCAGCATTTCCTGACCAATTTCCAAACCAGTCAAACCAACAGGGTAGTATGTCGGCCAGTTTTCCAACTCTTCCAAGAGTTTTTCTTGGCTCTCTCCACCAAAATAGATATGGAAGTGACCTGTTTTAACAGGGGCAATATTGTGGTCGCTAAATTGAACATACTTATAGTTACCAGCATTTGCATCCGTTGCTTCAAACAAGAAACGAACACCACGATTTCCTTTTTTGTAGGTCAAAATCTTATAACCCACATACTTATATGTGAATTTTTCTTTCTTATCTCCCACTACAAATTCCATGGTATTATCTGTAATGTTAATTTGATCAACATCTGTTTTGTAGCCTGTATCGTAATAAGCCTTGTACTCTTCAGCTGTCATACCACCTTTGATCTTAGCCTTGTAATCCCAGACCTGATCTAGTGTACCATCAAGCAAGTATGGATAAACAGATTGCCACTCACCTGCATAATCTGAAAGAGTACGATCTTTTACGGCACTATCTTCAAAATAACCATTATAAACAGTTTGCGCAGTCTCAGCACCTTCTTCTGGCAAAATTTCAGAACCTTCTTGGGAAGTTGTTTTTTCAAGGGCAGTCAGATTATCTTCCATAACAGAAATATAATCCTTACCATTTTTCATATCCTCATCCGTCAAACTTTCAAGAGGATTAAGAACATCCAACTGAACCCCAGTCTCTTTAGCAAGTGTTTCTGCAACAGATTTTGACGCATTTTCTTCAAAATAGATATACTTAATACCATATTTATTGATATACTCTGTCAATTCCGCTAGACGTGATGGAGTCGGATCCTCATCTGCAGCAACACCTGTAATAGAAACTTGTTTCAAACCATAGTCCAAAGCCAAATATGCAAATGCAGTATGTTGTGTAACAAAGTATTTCTGTTTCGCAGCAGATAATGTTTCAGAATACTTCATATCTAAAGCATCTAATTTCTCAATATAGGCTGCCGCATTTGTTTCAAAAACATCTTTCTTTTCTGGGTATTTAGCTACCAAACTATCACGAATATTTTCTACAAGTGTGATGGCACGCTCAGGAGACAACCATACATGCGGATCATAAGCATGGCTATGCCCCTCCTCACTATGGTCGTGATCCTCACCTTCTTCACTACCTGGTAACAAAAGCATCCCTTCCGTCGCACTAATCACATTAACCTTTGTTGTATCAAGTGATTTTTCAACATCATGAACCCATGTTTCCATATTTTCATTTTCATAAACAAAAGCATCTGCCTCTTGGATACGAGCAATATCTTTAGCTGACGGCTCATAACCATGAACCTCTGTCCCAGCCTTAACCAACAGATCAACATTTGCCTCATCACCTGCTACCTGCTTGGTGAACTCATAAACAGGATAAAAGGTCGTTACAATATTCAACTTCCCATCTTCAGAAGCTGTGCTATTGCCACAAGCCCCTAAAAGCAAAGTTGAGACAGACAAGAATAATAAACCAACTTTTTTCATCTTAACTCCTTATTTTTTAAATTTTTGAACAACATTCACCAGTAAGAAAATACTAATGAAAATCAAGGTAATACTTGCACTCGCTGGGGTTTCTGCATAGTAAGAAGTCAACAACCCCATGACCATTCCAAAAAAGCCAATGCCCATCCCAGTAAAGATAACAGCTTTAAAACTCTTACCAAGTCGCAATGCAATAGAAGCAGGCAAAACCATAATTGTTGAAACCAGCAAAGCACCTGCCGCAGGAATCATTAGGGCAATGGCAACACCAGTCACCACATTGAAGGCAATGGACATAGCTCGCACAGGCAACCCATCTACAAATGCCGTATCCTCATCAAAGGTAAGAATATACATCGGACGTAAAAACAACAATGTCAGCACAATGACAATCACAGCAATCGTAAACAAAGCAATTACCTGCTCCTGACTAATCGTCACAATCGAGCCAAACAGATATTGTTCCAGGCTAAGCCCTGATTTCCCACCAGATTTATTCATGACAATAAGCGAAATAGCCAAACCAGTCGACATGAGGATAGCCGTCCCAATTTCCATAAAATTCTTGTAAATTGTCCGCAAATACTCTAAAAATACAGCTGCCACAATAACGACAAGTACAGTCGAAAGCGTTGGTGAAATCCCCAATACCAAACCAAATGCAACCCCCGCCAACGAAACATGACTAAGAGTATCCGACATCAAACTCTGTCGTCTGAGTATCAAAAAGACCCCCAAAATAGGCGAGAACAGACTCATCGCAATGATTGCCAGGAAAGCACGCTGCATAAAGTCATAATGAAATACAGATAGATCAAACATCGGCAACCTCCTCATCCGCTTCATGAACATTGAAACAACGCCAAGGAGACTGCTGATCACGAACCAAGTGAATGTTTCGATCAGCATACCTATTCAGCTCATCAGGATCATGAGTTATCATCAGAACCGACTTTCCATGCTTCTTAGCCGAATGATGCATGAGCTGGTAAAAAGCATCCTTGGTCCCTGCATCCATCCCTGTTGTCGGTTCATCCAGAATAAAAATATCCGGATCCGAAGCAAACATACGCGCAATAACCGCGCGTTGCTTCTGCCCACCACTCAAAGCACCTAAGCGCTTATCCCGATGTTCCCACATTCCAACTGATTCCAAACTAATCCGAACATGTTCCTCATCATGGGCTGTCAAACGACGAAACCAACCTTGTCGAGGATAACGCCCTGATTTTACAAATTCGTAAACCGTGCTCGGAAAACCAGCATTAAAACTTGCAATTTGCTGAGGTAAATAGGCCATTCTCAACTTCTTACCTTTTATACTCTTCTCAGCAATAGAAACCCTCCCCTGTTTGGGCTTCAATATCCCCAAAGTCGCCTTAATGAGGGTTGTCTTGGCTGCGCCATTCTCACCAGTCAAAGTCACAAATTCCCCACTATCAAGATAATAATGAATATGTTCTAAAACCGGTTCTTTGTCGTAGTAAAACGACAAGTCTTCCACAGTAATATATCTCATTTATTTTCTAATCTTCTCCACTAACTCACTTAAGAATCGAGCAATTGACTCCTGCTCTTCGAGACTATAATTTTCCAAAAGCTCCTCATAAGCTTCCAAGGTATGCGCGTGATGATGAGCATGCTCTGCAGCAATAGGCTTAGCAGCCTCAGTCAAACTAAAGCGAACAATACGAGCATCCTTATCATCTCTAACCGCCACCAGTAACCCCTGAGCAACTAATGACTTTGTAGCCTTCGTGATCGCAGCCTGACTAACATTCAACTCCTTAGCAATCTCAGTATTAGTATATGCAGCCTTTTCAATAAGCATCAAAATATGCTCCTGCGTATTCGTCAACTTCACCGTGCTTTGACAAGAACCAACCAAAATCTCCAATTGATTCTCCGAACTCAAAACAATCTCGTGCAGGTACTTCTCAATTTCTAATGCAATACGATTCATAGGCATCCCCTTAACCTTTTAATTAACTTGTTAAGTATACCACATAGAAAACAAAAAAACAAGGAAAATTTACTGAAAAAGAGTAGATCTATCCATAGCAACTCATAAGCCTTCTTAATAAAAAAGAAACACCAATTTCTCAGTGTTTCTTCATTTCAAACTATTCTTACTACCTGTTAATAGCAGATTCCGCCTCTGTTGTAACATCCCTATACTCGAGATTAGTCAAGCTTGCATAGACATCATCGATACTATCACGATAAAAATGATCCGACTGAGCAGATAGCTTAACCATTTTATCTTTATCTACTTCACTCGGTGCTTCTAGTGTAACAATACCATCCTTGTCAATAATCAATTTAGAGAAATTGTAAACATAGAAATCTGTTGAAGTTTTGACAAAAGCATCTTCTTTTAAAAGAAACCGATAGATATTCTTTCGTTCCCACCTGACAAGCCGTTAACACCAAAACTGACAAGGCTACAAAACCTACTCTTAATAATTTCTTTTTCATCTTTCTCCTACAAGCCAGGACTTCTCCAGTTCATTTGAATCAGCGAATAGTTGCATGGACGCCGTAACGCTCCATGTTAGCTAATTTTTCATTAGCTCGCGCATTCTGGATAGTTGCCCTTGCCGCAGCATCTTCCAAATGAGCCTGCCCTTTACGAAGTCGTTCTGCCTGATCACGCAGTTGTGAAATTTGAGCATTACTCCGCGCCAATTGTTCCGCCATTTTTTTCTGTTGATTCATCACAGATTGTTGATGCTGTTCTGTCCGCCAAAGGTTAGCAGCTTCTTGGAAATTCGTTGCACGGAAATCCTGCAACAAGACCAACATACCCGCAAAATCTGTCAAATTTGCAAAATTATCAGGAATCAGAGATAAGAAATAAAGAAGTGTCTGGTTGCTTTCCAATGCTAACTTATCTGCAAGGAGCGATTGATATTCTTGAGAATGTTCCGCTTCAACAGTTGCTTCTTGAGTAACCTTCTCAAGTTGTTTCTTACTAAGTACATTTACAGTATAATTGAGACCGAAAGCCGAATGTTTTTTATTAGTCGGTCTAGCCATAAGCCACATAAAGAGACGGACTGTAGCCTGCCCAAATAGATACATCACCCCCATCATGAAAAGAGCGTTGAAAAAGCCGTTGCCGAGTTCAACCACTCCCATCAGGGCAAAAATGATACCACCAATATTTCCATTCCGATTATACTTAGCTGTTGTAACCTGTTTAACACGTGTACTAATAGTCTGTTCAACAATAGAAGACATTTTATTCTTAATAGTAAAGAATTCATCAATCTGCACATACAAATACTGCAAAATATCAATGAGTTCCTCGCGACCAAATTGGTTTATATTTTGTTGTTCTGCCATTCTTTCCTATCCTCTTCTCCGTTTTTTTGCATAACCTAGTCCAAGACCAGCAAGGGCCGTATAGCCTAACAATACCAAAAGGCTTTCTTGTGAGCCCGTTTGTGGCAGCTGTCTATACTTTTCAACTCTGCTATAAGTGATTGGCTGTAGCTTAGTACCTGCAGTTTGGTTGCCATCAAAGTAGCCCACAATCTTACCAACTTTATCTGTGATAGCAATCGGTTGACCGCCTGCATCATTGATAGCTTGTCTCTGAGCCACAATCTGTGCTTGGGTATAAGCCTCCTTCACAGCCTCATATTGAGCTTTAGCATCACGTTGGTTCTTCAAGAATTGGTCCAACTTATCGATTTCAGCGTCAAGGGTTGCTTTAGCAGCAGTGTGAGCCTCGATAGCTTTTGCAAGCTCCGCTTGAGCGTCTGCAAGGACTTGGTCCGCATTTTTGAGTGCTGTAAGCTTAGCCACTTGTTCAGCAAGTTGCGATTTCAATACAGCGATTTCATCTGCAATCTTAGCTTCTTCAGCCTTCAATGCCTCTACTTTCGATTGAGCTTCTGCAAGAACGACTTCGCTTGTAGACTTAGCTTCTTTCAGTTGAGCCAATTTTGCTTCTTCAGTAGTCAATTGACTTTTCGCATCTTCAAGAGCTTTAGTCTTGGTTGCCACGTCAGCGTTGAGGTTGTCAACAGCTTGTTGAGCCTTAGTCAAACGAGTTTCAGCAGCTTGACGAGCAACGGTTGCACTTGTCAAGGTAGCCTGGGCGGCTGGTGTTTGGTCAGCGATTGCTTCAAGGTTTGCAATGGTTGCACGAGTTGCAGCAAGTGCAGATTGAGCCTTGTCATTTGTAGTTCTTGCCTGAGCAAGAGTTGCTTTGACACTTGTGTCTGCTGTGACAGCTTTTGCTTGAACCGATTTCGCATCTTCAAGGGCTTTCGTCTTGGTTGCTACGTCAGCGTTGAGGTTGTCAACGGCTTGTTGAGCAGCAGCAAGGCGCGCTTCTGCGGCTTTACGCACAGTGATTGCACTTGTCAATGTAGCTTGGGCGGCTGGTGTTTGGTCAGCAGTAGCTTTCAAAGCAGTCAATTGAGCCGTAGTTGTTTGTAAAGCTGATTGAGCTTGGTTGTTAGCAGTCGTTGCACTAGCAAGGGTTGCTTGTGCTTGCTTGTCAGCTTGTGTCGCTTGAGCTTGTACTGTCTTAGCAGTTGCCAACTCAGCCTTGAGGGCTGTTGTGTCGTATGGTGATGCGATAGTGTTGCCACCCTTATCGGTAAATTGAAGGCTATGAGCACGTCCAAATCCACCAGGTGTTACACTTGTAACAAAAGCTCCGCTAATTTTTGTAGCATTAGTTGCATATAGTGGTTGGTGCCAATACTCATTTGTAAGGTGACCATAATTATCATTATAATCTGTACCCCACGTATTAATTGACATCGTTAGAATTTGTTGATATAGTTCCGTCATGGTGGTAGTTTTAGTGGAGATATAACCAATTCCCTCCGAGTTATATCTTACATTATCATTACCATCATTCCTTAATGCTGTATAACTATGTCCACTGGAATTTTTATTTTCTGCAGCATAGTTTTTAGCAATTTGCATTGCAGCTTGTACGGCATCGGTTGTAACAACGACATCTTGAATGCTTGTTCCCCAAATTTGTTTACGCACAGCATTTTCAATGTAGACATAGTATTGTGATAATGCTGTTACTTGCTCTTCTGTTAAGTTTGAAGGGTCAACCACAGTTGTGTCAACAGGAGTTACCATTGTTTGATTATGGCTAACTAAATCGGTAGTATACCAGTTGTTAATAGCATCAAACAAGGCATCTTTATTACTTTGAGACTTATCCTTCACAAATGCCTTATAAGCATTGATAACATCTTGTGACAGTTTTGGTGTTGTTAAGTTATCAAAAGCTGCGATGTTAGCTGTCAATTCTGCCACTTTGTTGTCGGCAGCTGTTTTTGCGTCTGCTTTAGTTTTCGCATCAGCCTGTGCTTGTGCAAGAGCTGCCGCTGTTTGGTTAGCAGTCGCTTGTTGTTGCGTTTGTGTTTCAGTAAGGCTTGCAATTTCGCTGGCCTTTTTAGCATCCGTAGCTTGGGCAGTTGCAAAGTCAGTTTTTGCCTTGTTTTCGTCTGCTTGAGCTTGTGTAAGGTCTGCTTGTGCATCATCACGCTCTGCAATGATTGTAGCCGCACCAGTACCGTCTAGTGCCTTTTGGGCCTTATCAACCGCCGTATTGGCATTTACCAAGTCAGCCGCCGCTTTTGTAGCATCTGCTTGAGCTTGTGCAAGGTCACTTGCAGTCTTATCAGCTGTTGCTGATTGAGTAGCTTCAGTTTCTTTAGCAGTTGCCAAGTCACTTGCTTTCTTAGCATCCGCTGCTTGTGCAGTTGCGAGGTCGCTTTGTGCCTTAGTTTCATCTGCTTTAGCAACTTCAAGGTCACTTGCAGCATCGTCACGTTCTGCGATAATTGTCTCTTTACCTGTGCCATCTAGAACTGCTTGTGCATTATCCACAGCTGTTTGAGCATTGTCCACAACAGTCTCTTGAGCGTCACTGGCCGCTTGGTCACTATTTACTTTAGCTTGTGCATCATCGGCTTTTGCTTGTGCTTCAGCTGTATTTTCAGCGGTTTGAGTAGCCTTGCTTTCAGCTTTCGCAATGTTCTCATCAGTCGCTTCGGCCTTGTTTCTTTCAGCCTCTGCAACCACTCCAGTGGCCCTTTCAACCACGTTTGCGGCGTTTTCTTCAGCAACACTCGCATCCACCACCACAGCAGTCTGATCAATTACAGCCTGGTCAGCAGCAGTCTTAATGCTAGCCGCCTGATTAACCGTTGCTTCAGTCGGTGTTTCTGTTACAACAGCAGTACCATTGGTCACGATAACACCTGATACCGTCTCAATACCTACACTAGCTGTCAGAGACACCTCGGGGCTCTCTACAGGGCTTGTAGGGGAATTTACAGTTTCTTCAGCATGCACACCATTTGCAATTACAAATGAGCTAAGAGACGCTACTCCAATAGCTGTGCTCTTTATCAGTTTCTTGCCCATCAATTGAATCTCCTTTTTTAGCAATTAGGAAAGGCTTGGCTGTAAAGTCAAGCCTTGTTATACTAGTATAACAAGCGATTTGTCAAGTATTTTGTGCAATATTTTCATTTATTTTGTCAAAAAAAGACCTAAATTTTTCACATACTTTTCCAAGTCAATAAGAGATAAGAAGAACACCCCCATGACAAAACTTCACCTCTTAGAGAAATCCTCAAACAGCCCCATGAAAACTTGTCATCAGCCCAAAGAAAAAACTGAAAGCATTATTTTCCATGCCCAAATTAATCAACACCTTAAATACAGGAAACAACTGTAGCAATTTTCAGAAGCCCACCTTCTCAACTTTCCCATTATCAACATACTAAAGTAGAAGTACTATAGCAAATCTAACATTACTACAATGTCAGAAATATTCTGAGCCTAAAACCACCCTACCCGCCAAACAAAGCAAAAAAAGAAACGCTGATAAATCAACGTTTCTTCATAAACTATACCGGCGGCCGGGGTCGAACCGGCACGCCCGTGAGGGCACTGGATTTTGAGTCCAGCGCGTCTGCCAATTCCGCCACGCCGGCATATAGTTGAACTGGGGTAGCTGGATTCGAACCAACGCATGAGGGAGTCAAAGTCCCTTGCCTTACCGCTTGGCGATACCCCAATATTAAAATAGGCGAGTGAGGGGAATCGAACCCCCGAATGTCAGAGCCACAATCTGATGTGTTAACCACTTCACCACACCCGCCATATAACACGGGCAGTAGGAATTGAACCCACACTGAAGGTTTTGGAGACCTTAGTTCTACCTTTAAACTATGCCCGTAAAGGTATGGAGAGAGAGGGATTCGAACCCCCGAACCCGAAGGAGCGGATTTACAGTCCGCCGCGTTTAGCCTCTTCGCTATCTCTCCGAAATATAATATTAAATTAATGGCGCGAGACGGAATCGAACCGCCGACACATGGAGCTTCAATCCATTGCTCTACCAACTGAGCTACCGAGCCAAATTCTTAAAGAAATTGCGGGAGCAGGATTTGAACCTACGACCTTCGGGTTATGAGCCCGACGAGCTACCTAGCTGCTCCATCCCGCGATAGTAGTAAGGAGGATGTGGGATTCGAACCCACGCACGCTTTTACACGCCTGACGGTTTTCAAGACCGTTCCCTTCAGCCGGACTTGGGTAATCCTCCAAATATAGTCCGTACGGGATTCGAACCCGTGTTACCGCCGTGAAAAGGCGGTGTCTTAACCCCTTGACCAACGGACCATATAATGGGCACGAGTGGAATCGAACCACCGACCTCACGCTTATCAGGCGTGCGCTCTAACCATCTGAGCTACGCGCCCAAACCAAGTTTGGGTATGAACTATGTTCAAAGCGGGTGACGAGAATCGAACTCGCGACAACAGCTTGGAAGGCTGTAGTTTTACCACTAAACTACACCCGCTTATATGGGAGTTAACGGGATCGAACCGCTGACCCTCTGCTTGTAAGGCAGATGCTCTCCCAGCTGAGCTAAACTCCCAAATGGAGATCTCTCTCCAACTTGCTAAGCGACTACCGTATCTAACAGGGGGCAACCCCCAACTACTTCAGGCGTTCTAGGGCTTAACTACTGTGTTCGGCATGGGTACAGGTGTATCTCCTAGGCTATCGTCACTTAACTACTGAGTC